>CAMNFZ010000069.1 GCA_946537725.1 uncultured Methanosphaera sp. | reverse complement strand
ACAGGAAGCACTACTTCTTGGTATGATGGTTTCCATGAAAGGTTTAATTCGTTTTGTTCACGTTTATAGTCCATTCCTTTTTCATAATATTCGTCTCTTGCTTTTACCATGCATTCCATTGCTTTTAGTGGTGTTCCTGGTGGTACACAACAGGATGAACCTAATATGTCAATTCCGTTATCTAATGCTCTGAAGGTTTCTTCCCTGATACTTTCCATTTTTCCATGGAATAAGGAGTCGGTTGCTACGTTTCCTACTAATTGTGTGTTACTGTTTAGATCGTATTTTATTTTGTTTGCGTCTTTTACGTTTACACAGTCTTCAAATGAGAATCCGTTGTATCCTAGGTCTAGTGTATGATTTAGGATTGGTGTTGTGTCACCACATACGTGTAGTACCATGTTGAAGTCAGCTGCTTTTGAAATTCTTTTTAATGGTTCGGTTACAAATTCGTCAAACATTTCTGGTGGTAGTAGGTCTGCTGCTATTGATGGTTCGTACATACAATCTCCTTGTATGTCTAGTGTATTGTATGCTTTTACTACTTCAATTACTGCATCTGCACAGGTTTCTACTCCCTGTTTTACTTCTTCGGGGTTGGTTGCGAGGCATCTCATCAGGTATTCTATTCCTACGATTTGTCCTAGTAATGTGAATGGACCTATTTGTCCTGCTACCATTGGAACGTCAGGGTATTTTTCACGTCCTAGTTTTACGGCTTCTGCCACTACTGGGATACGACCGTTACTTAGGAAGTCGTCACATAATTCTACACTTTCTATATCATCAAAGAATGGTGATTCTATTATTTCTGGTATGTGTTCATTTGCATCTCTTAGATCTACTTTACATCCCATTGCTTCAGCTTCTATTGCTAAATCGAATGGTAGGTTTATACTTTCTACACCTGCAAATCTGTGTGCACTTTCTCCTAGTTGTAACATTTTTTCGGGATTGGTGTGTGATTCTGGAAATCCTGCTCCTGTTTTTTCCATTCCTTCTACTAATGCTACTGATACTATACTTGCGGCTGGAACTTTTTCTACTTCTTTTCCTGCAAATGCATTTTCTAAATTTTCAATTAAATCCATTTTAATTACCTTTTTATTTGTTTTTGTGTCGAATTTAACTGGGTGGATTGATTATCGGATATATTTTTTTACATAATTGTTCTTCAACATAATATAGAATAATTTTTTTAATGTATTTCCCAGTTAAATTCTATTATCTAGTTTATCTGGAGGAGTATATAAAGGGATTATATTTTTAAAGGATAATCAATAATTTTTTAGTTAATTAGATGGTAAACTGATATTTATTTTTGAAAAAGAGAAAATATTATGGTTTTTATAATTTTTTCATCAAGGTAGAAAATATGAAGATATCCTATAAATTTACCCAAATGATGAAAAATTCACAGAAAGTAATAACATTTATTAGAATATGTTAAAATTTTCATAATATGATAATTTTATACAACAATGATAATTTATGATTATACTATCAATTTTCATACAAAAACCCGTGAAAACCAAGAATAATAGGGCAATTACTAGTACATTACCCTAAATTAGAGTGGATTCAATACAAATAATTTATTTTTATAAATCATATTTGAAAATTTTCCTTAGATAATTAAAAAAGTAATACTATTCATCGCTGAAAATAAAATAATTATATTAATATCATCCATCTATATTATAATAACTGATAAATAAGCTCTTTATAAAAAAATAAGAAGTTTTAATAAAAAATAATTGAAAATGGGGGCTGTAACATTAATACCATAGAAGAAGATTTTAAAATTATTGAAGAATTCGAAGAAGAAATAAAATTTTATGTAAATTCGGATTTAAGACTAGAAATATTAATAAACCTATTTACAACTCCCTCCACCCTAAAACTATTACACCAAAATACCGGGTTAAACTACACATCAATCTCAACAAACATGGCAAAACTCGAATCAAATAAGATAGTAAACAAAAAGAAAGACTTCTATTACCTAAGAAATCAAGCAAAATTCAAACTCCTAAACATATTACTACTCGAAAACAACATAGAAACACTATGCCAGGTCGAAAATTACCTGAACAACCACCTAGTAAAAGAGGATAACCTGGAACTACTAAGCGTACTTCCATACGTAGGATACTTTGACCTAGTACAAGCCAATAACATAAACCCGGACATAGCAATCGATCTGATACAGGAGAACATGTTAAGTAAGGGAGCAGTTAAATCAGTATGCGTATATCAACTCCCCGATTTTGATGAAATGCTAGAATACCTGATGAAAAAACCATCAGACTTTGAAGCAATAGTACCATTACCAGTAGCAAAAAACATGCTATCATCTGCAATGGAATATGAAAACAATACACAGATAAAAAATAAACAATTTAACATAAAACCAGTAATTGACAAAGACATTCACATATTAATGGTAGTATCACATGACAAAGTCGTCATAGGATTAACATGGTTTACAGGAAAATTTAATAAAAATTGTGTACTAGTCTCACACGAACAAGTAGCAATAGACTGGGCATACAATCTATATACAGAATACGATAAATTAGGAAACGAATACATATCCCTAAAAAAGATAATACAAGAAAAAAACAAAATGTCCAAAGAGGGGTAAAATATGATAAAAAGTATAAACGAAATAAACGTAGAATCATACGAGAAAGTAAGATACTTGCTAAGTTCAGAGCTACGTTTAAAAACACTCAGAGTTCTACTGGAATCAGATATGACACTGGAACAAATCAAAGATTATATTGATAAACAGGAAACCAACCTGCTAAGAACTCTAAAAGAATTACAGGACATAAACCTGGTAACACTAGAAGATAAAACATACTCCCTAACATCAACAGGCTACCTGGCCACACGTAATGTCATGAGCGTACTAGACAACTGGCAAACAATATCCAAATACGCCAGATGCATAAATTACCATTCCTTCAAGAAATTCCCACTCGAATTTGCAAGATACATGTTCATGCTGGATGAAAGTGAAAGAATAGAATCACCCAGTTCAGACATTCATAAAACCAGAAGATTATACGCACAACAACTAAAAGAAGTAACAGACATGAAAATAATACTACCAATATACTCAAAACAATACCTTAAATACATCTTTGACACAATAAAAAACAACAATGCAACAACAGAAATAGTCACATCCAGAAACATTTATGAAGCAATAAAACAATCAAAATTTGGAGAAGAAATGAAAAAATACCGACATGAAGGAAAACTCAGAATATTCGTAACACAGGATGACGTACATGAAATCTTCTTAACACTAACCAATAAGGGATCATCCATATGCTTCTTCTTCAAGGATGATACCTTTGATGACACAACATTCTTCTGGAAAGAAAAATTCAAATCCAAAAAAATGTTAGGTCACTTCTTTGAAGCATACAAATACAAAATGCTGTCAAAAGAAGTAATATAACACCACCCTCTTCATCCACTCC
>CAMNFZ010000068.1 GCA_946537725.1 uncultured Methanosphaera sp. | reverse complement strand
TATGAGAAAGATCATATAGCATTTATTTGCGAAAAATCATTTTAAAAAAAATGTTATAAAAAAAAATTATAACATTGAAACTATTTTTTCCACTATTTTTTTAGAAATATTACTCTTAGTATCCAAAGGAAGTTTAACAAAACCTTCACCATCAATCATATAAACCTCATTATTATCAGAACCAGGACCACCATTATCTACAAGAATATCATTAGCAACCATAATATCAGTACCATACTTTTTCATACGATTAACAGCACGTTCAATAAGAGTCTCTTCACTAACACCAGCCTCAGCCTTGAAACCAACAACAAAAGTATCAGGATTAAGAACCTTAATCTTCTCCAATAACTTAGGCAATTGTGTGAACTTAACAGTAATATCCTCATCAGAAGGAATTTTAGTATCCACAACATCAGCAATGACAAAATCCGAAATGGCTGCTGCAGAAACATAAATGTCCACATCAGCTATTTTATCCTCAATAACATCCATCATCTGTTTAGTAGATTCCACATCAATCCTATCCAAAACATCCGGCACATGAGTATGTATCAAACCACATAGGAGTGTGACATTAGCCCCCTGCCTATAAGCTTCCTTAGCAATTTCAACACCCATCTTACCAGAACTTCGATTAGTTACACCACGCATAGCATCCATTCTCTCAAAGGTAGCGCCGGTAGCAACCAACACATTTTTACCAGCTAACTTTTGCTCTGAAGTTAAACGTTCAACTTCTAAGACAATATCATGTTTTGAAGGAAATTTAGCTTTACGTTCTGCTTCATTAGGTTGCATGAAATAGACATGTTCATTATCATCCATAATCTTCTGCACATTATCCTGAATAGCATCATACATAGAAATATGCATAGATGGAACAAACAAGATAGGCGTATCATAACCACTAGCAGTTAAAAGCAAAGTTGTAACAGTAGTATCTGCAATTTTATTGGCAAACTTACTTATAGTGTTTGCCGTTGCAGGTGCAACCAGTATTAAATCAGCCTGTGCTCGAGTAACATGCTCCACATATCCTGTTATTTTTGTGACAACAGGATGTTTTGTGGCAAACTCCATAGATAATGGAGTGATTATTTCTGTAGCTGCCTCTGTCATGAAACATTCCACATCATAACCATGTCGTCTTAGTTCATGAACTAATTTTAAATCCTCTGTTGCTGCTATACTACCTGTGATACATAATATTATTTTCATCTTATCGCCTTAACTTGAAAAGAATTTGTTTATTTGATCCATTATGGAGGATACTAGTGAATTACTATTAGAGTTATCCCCTTGTAATGCAAATGTTCCCATGATTAAATCATAACTGGATCTTTGTGATTCATATGATTCTAATGGAGTTGAAAAGAGAATAACATACATTTTATCATTTTTAAGTTTTATCCATGATGCAACATGTTCTTTCTGAGATCCGTCAGGTTCATTAACAAGATACCTGTGTATAAGTACTGTTTGGTTATTAACTGTTGTTTTTACCTCTTGGATATTCACATAATTTGGTGATTTTACAAGATTAACATTATTCTTACTGCATGCTTGCTGTATATCTGTACCATATTCTGATGGTACCTGCTGTACTACAACAGAAATGTTTGAATTTTCCTTAGATGCTACAGCTCCGATGGAACCTTCAGCTACACTATTTACTATGTGCCAACTATCAGGATACTGGAATGTTATGCCATTTGATTCAAATGTTTCTCCTGTTTTAAACAAGTCATCTGTAATACAACCAGATAATGAAACTACCACTACAATTAGTAAGGGTATTAATATCAATGTTTTATTAAATTTCATACTTTAGACTCCTTAACCCTAATTTGATCTTTGAGTACCACCAGAACTATCCCCGTAGGATGAACCTGAAGATCTACCAGATGAACCGGAACGACTACCTGAATCCGATGATCCTGAACTACTACTTGATGATGAACTAGAACTTCCTGAGGATGAACTAGTACTATACGATTTCTTGCTAGATTTTTTAGTTGTTTTCTTTGTTGTATTATAAGTTATGTTTGATGTGTCCTGAGACATATTGGAAGCATTTAATGTAGATGATTCAGCGCTGAACGCAGAGTCAGTGATTGTCACATTACTTGTTGTGTTTTGTTGAGAATTGTTTATTGCAGAAATTCCTGCTAGAATTCCTATTCCAAAAGCTAATAAAATGAACAATATGATAAAAGCTCGTTTAGTAGTTGTACTAAACATTTTTGAACGTTGAATTTCACCATAATCCTTTCCTTCACTTTTTGAATACTGGTCAACAAATTCATCATACAATTCTTCTTTCTTAGCCTTTTTTTCTTTAATAAAAGATGGTTTGAAACCTTTAGCTTCCTGAAGTTTTGATACTGTTTCTTTATTACCTAATTTTCTTTCATAACGTATACGAAGAGTATCATATTCTTCTAATGTTATATTACCTTTATTTTTTTCTTCTTCTAATTCATTTAATTTTCTTTCTATAGAATGTCGAGAGCTACCTCTTGCTATGTTAATTCCCCCCAACAGTTATAGTTGCATAAGAACCTAATATTTTAAGCATAGACACTTTAGATTCTATTGCAGATAATGTTTTGCTTATATGAGACTCATTTACATGTCCCTGCATATCAATAAAAAACAAGTATTTACCCAAACCTTTCTTAGAAGGTCTTGATTCTATTTTTGTAAGATTTATATTTGCATCTGCAAATAATCTTAAAATTTCATAAAGACCACCTGGTTTATCACCATTTAAAGAGATAACAATAGATGTCTTATCCTCGCCTGTAACTTCTTCCTGAGGATTTTTAGAAATTAACACGAAACGTGTTACATTATTATCGTAATCCTGAATATCTTCTTCCAAAATGTCAAGATTGTATTTTTTTGATAAAATCCTGTTACCTATCACAGCGGCTGTAGACAATTCTGTCACATAACGAGCAGCATTAGCAGTACTTGACATTGCATGTACTTTTTTATTTATATTATTAATGTAATGTCTGCATTGAGCCAAAGCTTGTTGATGAGAACAAATAACAGATATGTCATCCAAGGTTTTTCCTTTCTGTACTAAAAGATTGTGTTTAATTGGTAATTCAAGTTCCTTATTTATTTTTAAATCAAAAATTGTTAAAGCATCAAGTGTCACTAATACTGACCCTTCAGTTGAATTTTCAATAGGCACTAATGCTTCATTTATTTCATCATTATCTAATGATTCGAAGATATGAATAATAGTGTCATAAGGAACAATCATAGTGTCTTTATCCACAATTTTTAAAACCGCTTCGTGAGAAAAGGTACCTTCTGGTCCAAGATAACCTACTTGTCTAATATTTTTCATTATTATATAATATGTTTAACTAAATTGATTAATGTTTTTAACATTATTAAAGATAAAATTAGATAGTAGGATTAGTTGACAAAATTATTTTTGATGTGGAAAAATAGTATTAATTTCTAATAAATGTAAATTAGTTTACTATGATTAGTTACATTATTAATTTATTA
>CAMNFZ010000067.1 GCA_946537725.1 uncultured Methanosphaera sp. | reverse complement strand
ACAGAAGCAACAACAACCGCTCAAGTAGAAAAACTAGCAACAGTTATTACTTTAAACAATATCGGAACTGTTACTCAGAAAAGCATGGTTGAAATAAGTGGAAAACTCGCAGATGAAAACGGCAAAGCAATAACCGGAACCATCAAACTATTAATCAACAACGGACGTAAAACAATAAAAACAGACAACACAGGAGCATTCACATACTCACACAACGCAACATTCGCAGGCGAAAACACAATAACAGCAAACTACCTAGAAAGCAACAATTACCTACCAACAAACACCACAACCACATTCACAGTAACCAAAGCATAAAATAAACATGACAAAAACACACGATAAGATAAAAAATATTATAATTTATCTTATCACTATTCTTTTTTTAAATTAATTTAATTTTTACAAAATTATTTATATTATCATATTGAACACGTATGATAAAATTATCATCTAATAATCATTAATTAAGATATGAGAAACTGATAATGATTTAAATGAAATAATTTTATTCACTATTTAAGAAAAAAGTTTAAAAACAGGATAATTATTATACTTAATTACTTTTTTATCATATCCTTTTTTAGAAATTATTGTTTTTGATTTTTAAATATTTAAAAAAATAGAAAAGTAATGGGAGTTTACACTTGCAATATATGTTTGATTTTCTAGGATTTGATATTTACTAATGAATCTATTTTATCGAAGACTCTTTGAACATCTTCTTTTTCATAGTTTAGTTTCATTGCATTTGTTGGACAGTTATTACTGCATTGACCACAACCAATACAAACACTAGTATCAATCACTGCTTTTTGATCAATTATTTCAATACAGTCTGCAAAACATACTTCAACGCATCGTCCACAGCCAACACATTTGCTGGTTTCACATTCAACAGATACTCCTTGAAGCTTATAGAAATCGTTTTGTATAGTGTCGCTAAGGTTTGGGTATACTCTCCACAGACAACAGCATGGGCAACAGTTACATATGGTTAGTAATTCTTCATTTGGTCTAACATTCATCCATACGGAATCTATTTTGTTACGTCCCATTATATGTACTAGACCTGCATCACGACATTTATCAATATGTTCTATTGCTTCTTCTCTTGTTACTTCCCTGCAATGTTTTCTTGAGATTTTCCTTGTTGTTTTACCTAGAAATATGCATCCTAGATCTATTGGATAGTCTGTACATCCTGTTGAACGTCTGCATAAACATTTGTTCATAATTACAATGTCATCTGCTTCATTTATAACTGATTTTATAATATCACTTGGCATTACAACCATATCTGGGTTTTTTACACTATAATCCATCTGGATAGTTTGGGAAGAAATATTTTTTACAGCAGTATCACTTGGTATGAAGTAAGTTCCATCATGTTCAAACAATGTTTTCTTAACTATTTTATCCATAACTTTGGACTTTCGGGTTAGTCCAGCAACAAAGAATCTTAGATGAAATATTCTTTTTACCACTGCAATGTTGATATCTATTAATCTAATTCTTCTCATCCCTTAAACCCCATTTTTTCTAAAAAAAAAGTTGGTGTTGAATTATAATTCAACATTCATTTTTGCTTCATATACTGTTACAGCTGCTCCTTTCATTGTTGCTGTTAGGTAATCTGTAAAATCGCTTATGGTGATATCTAAGTCACCACCGGATAGGTGTGCATGTACTTTTTCATTGAGTAATCCCATTTTGTATCCTAATAATACACAGCTTGTTGTACCTGTTCCACATGCATAAGTAAATCCTGCACCTCTTTCCCAAGTTAATATATTAATTTCTTCTGGAGAAACTATATTTACGAAGTGTACGTTAACTTTTTCAGGGAATGCTTCATGAGTTTCGATACGAGGACCATAAAAGTCTAAGTCAATATCATCAATGTTGATGTCTGTGAAGCATACTGCATGAGGGTTTCCTACACTGACTGAGCTCATTTTTATTTTTTCGCCTTCAATATCAATATCTTCGTCGATGAATTCATCAGTATTTCCACTAGGTGCTATTGCAGGAATTTCTTCAGGTTTAAAGTATCCTTTTCCCATGTCGATTTCGATGCTTGTAACGGTATTGTCTTCTACTGTGAGTCTTGCTTCTTTAACATCTTCCATTGTTTCAATTTGCATAGTTTCTTTTTTAACAATATCTTTGTCGTACACGTATTTTGCTAGACATCTGATACCGTTTCCACACATTTCTGCTTCACTACCATCACTATTGAATATGCGGAATCTTACATCAGCTTTATCTGATTTGCATGCGAATACAACACCATCAGCTCCGACATTAAATCTTCTCTGTGATATTTCTTCACTGACTTTGTTTTTGTATTCTTCTGGTATTATGTCTTCTTCTGTTTCATTGATAACTATGTAGTCGTTACCAAGTGCGTGCATTTTTGTAAATTCTATTTCTTTAATCATTTTAATAACCTTGTAGGAACTTTTTGACCGTTGAATAAGTCACTGAAGCTTTCTCTTCTTCTGATTACATCTGCTTCTTTTTTGTTTACTAGTACTTCTGCTGGTCTAGGTCTTGAGTTGTATTGTGATGCCATACTGTAGGCATATGCTCCTGCATTTAGTATTGCAAGTAAGTCTCCTTCTTCAAGTTTTGGCATAGGTCTGTCTCTGGCAAATAGGTCTCCGCTTTCACAGAGGTTACCTGCTATGTCTATTTCTTCTACATTTTCTTCGTTCATTTTATTGGCAACTACTATGTGGTGGTATGATCCGTACATTGTTGGTCTGAGTAATGTTCCGAATCCACAGTCTACTCCTGCAAATTTACGGTAACTTTCTTTTATAGTGTTTACTCTTGTTAATAGTACTTCTGCATTACCTACTAGGAATCTTCCAGGTTCAATGTAGAATGATGGACTTTCCATGTTGTATTCTTCTACTTTTGATTTGAATAGGTTTATGATGTCTGTTGTGAATTTTTCCAGGTCTAATTCATTTTCTGTTGGTTCGTATGGTATGCCGAATCCGCCACCAAAGTCGAGGAATTTGAAGTTTACTCCAACTTCTTGGTGTACTTTTCCTGCGATGTCCATCATTGTTTCTACTGCTAACATGAATGGTTCGGATTCTAGAATTTCAGAGCCTATGTGTGAGTGCATACCTATTGGTTTAAATCCTAGGTCTATTGCTTTTTGGTATACTTCTACTGCTTCTTCTTCTTTTATTCCGAATTTACTTTTTGGTCCACCTGTAATGCAGTGTTCATGATGACCTGCTTCTACCATTGGGTTTATTCTTATTGATATTTCTTTTCCTTCAGTTCCTTCAATGGTACTTAGTCTTTCGAGTGCTGATATACTGTCTAAGTTTATTGTTACTCCTGTTTTATGAGCATATTCTAATTCTTCGTTTGTTACGTTGTTTCCTGTGAACATTATTCTGTCTGGTGTGAATCCTGCTAGTAATGCTGTGTATATTTCTCCGGGACTTACAGCGTCAATATAACTTCCTTCGTCTTCTAATATTTTTAATACTGCGAGGCTGGTGTTTGCTTTTGCAGCGTAACACATGTGTAAATCTGCGTATTTGCTGCTGAATGCATTGTATAATTTATTGTAATTGTTTCTAACTTTTTCTTCATCTATTACGTATAATGGTGTTTTAAATTCTTCTGCTATGTCATTAGCATCTAATTCTCCAATCATTAAATGGTTATCTTTTGTTTTTAAATCAAAGTCATATGGCATGTTATCATTTTCCTTTAGGTAATTGTCTTTAAAAAAAAGTTATATTATTATATATACTCAAAAAAAAAGTTCTTTTTTAATAGTATGATTTTTTAACTTAATATAATTTATCATATTTTTTGGATATTTTGTAGAAAAATTTAGTTAATTGGTATAAAAAATAGTTAATCTTTGTGAAAATTTGTTAAATGGCGAGCCCGGGGGGATTTGAACCCCCGACCTTGGGATCCGAAGTCCCACGTCATAATCCTGGCTAGACTACGAGCCCTATATGTGGTGTATAAATTTAACAAATAAACTTTTTCAAGTCCATTTATTACTTTTATTTATTGTTATATATTTATTTTACTTTCATGAACTTCTTTTATTAAATTTATTATTTCTTGTTTTCAATGATTTTTTAGTATGCTATATGATTTTTTTCTGTTATTAATCTTCATTTCTTATAACTTTGAACTTAATATAAGATATTGTAAATTTCTGTGGTGATTAAATTTCAGTTACTTTTTAGTAAATTAGT
>CAMNFZ010000066.1 GCA_946537725.1 uncultured Methanosphaera sp. | reverse complement strand
GGAAGAACACTTCCGATACTAATAGTTTAGATAAAGTAGTATATAAATGTTTTGTAAAAATCACATAAAATAACTTTTTCTAAGAATATGAAAGTATAAACGTAAAAAAATAATAATAGGAAGAGTATTATCTTCCTCTAAAAAATAGTTACTAGTTTTTAAGATATACGTCTTGTAGTGCTGCAACTCCTGCTCCAGCGTCAAATTCGAATCCAAATTCTTTAAGGGTCATTTCTAGACAGGTAAATGTCATAGCTAGTTCTTGTAAACCAGTTACACCCATGTGGCCGATTCTGAAAATATTTCCACTTAGATGGTCTTGTCCACCTGCTAATTCGATTTGATATTTGTCTCTCATGGTTCCACGTAATTGTTTGTCAGTTACTCCTTCAGGCATTTTAATACCTGTAAGTGTGTTTGAGTAATCTCCTTCACGTGCAAATAATTCGAGTCCTAATGCTTTGGCAGCTTCGCGTGTAGCTTCAGCTCCGGTGTGATGACGTTTGATACGAGCATCTAATCCTTCTTCTAAAACAATACTTAATGCTTCGTTCATTGCATATGTCATGGATACACTTGGTGTGTATGGAGTTTGTGATTTAGCTCCACTTTTTCTCATTTTTTTCAGGTCGAGGTAGTAAGTAGGTGAATCTACTTTGTCAATAACATTCCATGCGTCATCATTTAATGTTATCATACTCATTCCTGGTGGTGCTGCAATACATTTTTGTGAACCGCTTAGACAAATATCTAATCCATAATCATCTACTTTAACTGTGTCTCCTGCTAATGATGAAACGGTATCTACTACAAATAGTGTATCGTAGTCTTTCATTATTTCCCCAACTTCTTTAATTGGGTTAACTACTGCTGTTGAACTTTCATTGTGTATCATGGTTAGAGCTTTTGCGTCATCGTTTTCTTCAACAACTCTTTTAATTTCAGCGGGATCTGCTGCTTGTCCCCATGGTACGGTTACTTCTATGGATTCTCCACCAAATACTTCTGTTAATTGTTGAAGTCTTTCTCCGAATTTTCCTCCGACAACGTTGATAACTTTATCTCCTTTTTCTACTATGTTGGCTATTGCTGCTTCCATTGCACTAGTTCCAGAACCAGTTAGTAAATATGATTTGTTGTCTGTTTGGAAAACTTCAGACATCATTGCTGTAGTTTCATCTAAAATTTCACCATATGCTGCTCCTCTATGATTTGTTATAGGTTGTGCCATTGCATCTAATACCCTTTTTGGAACAGTTGTAGGTCCAGGAATCATTAATAATATGTCTTCCATTGGGAATATTCCTCCAAAAATATATTTATTTTTATAAACGTTTATTAAAATATAATAAGACTAGTAAATAATATACGTGTGTATATCTTAAATAGACTAAACTTACTATGATTATACTTTGTTTTTTATACTTTTTTAATGTAGTGTTTTTTGTGATGTTATAAAAAAATCTATTAACTTTTAGTTATATATTCTAATTTAGAGTGTTTTTGGTGATATAGTGTATAATAATTGGGATAAATGGTATGATGTGATTGTTGATGATTTTTCATTTAATAAGGTTGATGATTATTGTTCGGCAAAAATTTTGAATGAAAAAATATCTATAATTGGAAAATATGATGTGTCACATATAGATTTGCCGATGCAATCTATTATTTTTGGTGCGGGTCCATCTATTAAAAAGCACGTATCTTTTATTAAAAATAATGTTGATTTAAAAAAGTATGTTTTAATTGCAGCTGATGGTGCTACAACAGCATTACTTGAAGAAGACATAATTCCTGATATAATAGTCACAGACCTTGATGGAAATATGGAAAAGATAATTAAATCAAATACATTTGGTTCAATATTGTATGTACATGCCCATGGAGATAATGTTGAATTAATAAATAAATATATTGAAAAATTGGATAAGATAATACCTACATGTCAATGTAAACCATTTGGAAATTTAGAAAATTATGGCGGATTCACTGATGGTGATAGAGCAGCTCATATAGCTGTATATGCATTAAATTCTAAGAAAATCATATTGGCAGGTATGGACTTTGGAAAAATAATTACTAATTATTCCAGGCCAGAAATTGGGGTTAAACTACAACGAGCTGATAAATTTAAAGAAAAAAAGTTAGTGTATGCTAAAAAATTAATTGATTCATTAAAAAAAGAAAATGTCCAAATTGAATTTATCAACTTAAATGATATCAATTTAGATTCCGTAACACGTAAATATGAAAATGTTTAATAATATTTTTTTCCAAAACTTATGTTTTAATCAAACTTTGTAATTGATTAATACTAAGAGTTGTATAAATTAATATCTTATTTATGGTTAATAAATACTACTCAAAAATTATTAATAATTACTTTAAAACCATTTCATAAAAATTTATTTTAATAGTAATTTACAAAAATAGGATCTTAAATTAATATTTGAGAAAATTAGTAATAAAAAATAAAATAGTAACTGTGACTCTGAATAAAATTCATATCACAATTTAAAACAATTATATGTGTTTGTGGGTACAATTAGTTCTTTGTACTAAAACTCATATATAAATTAACTCAAATTTTGTTAAACTTTGGTTAGTTTAGATAAACTAATTTTAAAAGTTATTCTTCTACCGAACTAATTAAATTTGTTGATAAAAAATCAAATAAAGTAACAAACTATGTAGAAAATTATTGTTATAAATAGAATATTATTCTGAAATAATTTTTTAAAAAAAAGTAACTGTGACTCTATATAATTTTTGTTATATAGAAATTATATGTTCAATCACAATTTTAAAAATAAATTTGTTCTGTGGGTACAATTAAATATTATGTTTCTATAACATATATACTATTACATTTTTTTATTAAAATTTACATTAATTTGATTAAATTTAATTGTAAAAAAATTTATTATCATTTTTTGATAATAATTCTTACAATATCATGATCCTCTAAAACATGTTCTAATCCTACTTTTTGACCAGGGAACTTGACAGATTTACCCCAAACCTTAGCATATTTGAAATTTTTAACAAAATCTCTATGTAATTTACGAGCAACATCTTCAATAGTTGAACCCTTACGTATAATTAATGGTTCATCCATGTCTGCCTTTTTACCTTGTGGTTTCAAATATAATCGAATTAAATCAAGATCTACAAATATTCTTTCTTTTAATTCTTCCATCATGATTCCATCATCTGCTGATACAAATAATGCATTAGGCAATTTTGCTTTCAATTCATCAAGTTGTGCTTTGCTTGCAAGATCTATCTTATTAACAACAATTGTCATTGGTATATAAGCTCTATTTGGTTCCATTGCATCTATGAACCTGTCGATTGTAACATCCTCTCTTAAGACAACATCTGCACTATGAATACCATATTCACTTAAAATTGAATGAATTGTTTTTTCATCTAAATGTGTTAATTCAACTGTGGATACAATATTTAATCCACCCATTTTTTTTCTAGATACTTTTACTTCAGGTTTTTTCTCGTTAGGTCTAACACCAATGTTTCTAACTTCTTCTAAAATAACATCCATATGTTGTGGTTGAAAAACATCTAATACCATAATAATTAAATCTGCATTACGTGTTGCAGATAAAATTTCTCTACCTTTTCCTTTTCCTTTACTTGCACCTTTGATAATTCCAGGAATATCTAATATTTGGATTTTAGCATCTTCATATTGCATTATTCCGGGTACGATATCTAATGTGGTAAATTCATATGCACCTACTTTTGAATTTGCGTTTGTTAAATAGTTAAGTATGGTTGATTTACCTACTGATGGAAATCCAAGTAAAACAGCAGTTGAGTCTCCACTTTTTCTAACTAAAAAACCTTCTCCTTTTGTGGAAGAACTATTACGTTTTTCTATTTTTTCTTTTAGTTGGGCAATTTGTGCTTTTAATTTACCTATGTGGTGTGATGTTGCTTTATTTTTTTGAGTCTTTTTTATTTCCTCTTCTATTTGTTTTATTCTATCTTCAGCTGCTGACATATATTTCACACCATATTTTTTATTTTTTAAATATTTTTTTATATTATTTATTACTATGTTTTTATTGGTTTTTAATTGTTTTTATTGAAAACTTATTTATATTTGTCTTGATATATTATTGTATAATAAAAATCATTGTTTAATGTTTTAAAACAGTATTAAATCATGTTTAATATGGTTTTTTTATATTAAATTTTTAAAATTTTAAACATTGTATAAAAATTCAAATGTTGGTGTAGTTTCAATTAAACATTTAATAATAATTTTTGGAGAAATTTAAATGG
>CAMNFZ010000065.1 GCA_946537725.1 uncultured Methanosphaera sp. | reverse complement strand
AGGTTTCATCACCAAAATCATAATCATAATCATAATATTCATCAGAATATTCAATATCTTTAAAATCATCAGAAATCAGATTATTTTCTGAAGAATTAGTCATATACATATCATGATTTATAGAATCTTCGGAATTAACATCTTGCAAGTCCTCAGCTGAAACTATGGAAATTGATAAAAATAAAATAAATAATAATAAAAAATATTTAAAATTGATAGTATAATCCTCCTTTTATTGTTTAAATTATTTAATAAGTTAATTTTTTGATATTATTCATTTAAAGTTAATGTTTTGTTTTATAATCTTATTATATTTTTTGTTTAATGTTGTTTGTTTTTTTATTTTTTTTTGTTTTGTTGTTTTTGGATTGGTTTGTTTGAAATTTTTTTGTGAATATTTAGAATTATACAAGTAAATTTTAATAGATTGTATATTTTTTGTTATTAAATAGAAATAAGTTTATGAAAGAAAGGATATCCTAAAAGAATTAGTTATTTAATGTTTTAAGTAATAATAAATAATTTTAAATAATATCTTTTCCATATATAATAGTAGTACATGAAGATACTTTTAGGGTATCATCATCACCAAAAGATTTCTCGATAGAACTTTTTGAATTGAGATTGAATTTATTATTGATTATAACTAATTATTTTAAATGAACTGATTATATTAAGAATTTTATAAACACCACTTAAGGAGCTTTTATTATGGTAAACACAGAATATCTAAAAATACCTAAGGACCGTGTTGGAGTAACAATTGGTAAAAATGGTAAAATTAAACATCAACTTGAGATTATAACTAAGACTGAATTGAAGATTGATAGTGAGACTGGAAATATTTCAATTAGTTCCACTGAAGAGACTGATGATCCTTTAGCTATTTGGAAGGCAAGGTATATGATAAAAGCTATTGGTAGAGGTTTTAATCCTGAGATTGCTTTAAGATTACAAGATGATGATCTTATTTTGGAAATTATTAATTTACAGGATTATGTTGGGAAGTCTAAGAAGGCTCTTGTTAGACAGAAAGGTAGGATTATTGGTAAAAATGGTAGAACTAGACAGATTATGCATGACATGTTAGATGTTGAAATTAGTATTTATGGTAAAACCGTGTCATTAATTGGTAAGATTGAAAATATTCAGATGGCTAGGGAAGCTATTGAAATGATTCTTGATGGTTCTAGGCAGAAGACTGTTTATGCTTATCTTGAAAAGATGCATGATAAGCTTAAAAGGAAAGAGTTTGATGAAATGGTTAATGGTGCTCCTGATGAGAGAGAATTCTTGCGTGAAGATTTAGATACTGATGAGGATTTCACTGATGCTGAGGAGGAGTATAATCAGGCTGCTCTTGATGATGAAGAATCTGAGGATGATGAAGTTTTTGAAGAAGTTCCTAAGTTAGAATAACCTCCATCTCTATTTTTTATATTTTTTTTGTAGTGTTTTTTTTATATTATTTTTTGTAGTGTTTTTATTAGTTTTCAAGACCCCTCTTTGATTACTTATCAAGACCCCCCTAAAGTTGTATATTTTCATAATGTAGGGTATATACCATGCTTTTATATTATATGTTTTACATATATTATTATAAGAAAAAATACCAAAGTTTATTTTATTACATATAGGTATACTTACCAAAATACGGATAAAATAAACAAGAATTACTCATAAAACACGAGTAAATCAGCAAATAATAAAGAATAAAAAAAACAATAGTGGTTATTACAATAAGAACAAAGTAGTAATAAAAAAAAGAATAAAATTTATTGGAGGTTTGAAATCCTTGGAACGTGACACAAACGACATATTTGAAGAATTTAAGGAATTAACACCATCAGAGTTTTTTAAAAGAAACAAACAGATGCTAGGATTTTCCGGAAAAATAAGATCACTAACAATAGTATTCCACGAACTGATAACAAACAGTCTAGACGCATGTGAAGAAGTAGGAATACTACCAGACATAACCATAGAACTAAAAAGATTAGGAAAAGACCATTACCTGCTAAAACACGCAGACAATGGACCAGGTATACCAGAAGACTACATAACAAAAGTATACTGTCAAATGTTCGCAGGAAGTAAATTCCGTAACATACAATCCAGAGGACAACAAGGACTCGGATGTAGTGGATGCGTACTCCTATCCCAAATGACAACAGGACAACCAGTAAAAATCAGATCAAGATACAAAGACGGAGACGAACTAAAAGGAGTCGAAATGAGTGTAAAACTCGACGTTAAAAAGAACACTGGAATAATCCTAGACAGAAAAGAATTTGAAACAGACAGAACAGGATCTGGTATAGAAATAGAATTCAAAGACGTATCATACTCCATGAGTGAACAAGGAGCATACGAATACATACGAAGAACCGTAATAGGAAACCCACACGCAAAAATAGTATTCAAAGACCCAACCGGACGAAAATACACATTCGACAGAGCAACAGACCAAATACCACCACTACCAAAAGCAGTACTACCACACCCTAAAGGAGTAACCGCAGATGACATAATGGAATTATGCAAATCAACAAACAAAAAAAGATTCAAAAACCTACTGATGGACTCATTAAGTCGTGTATCCGCAGCAAAAATCAAAGAACTTGAAGAAGCAACAGGAATCGACATGAACAAACGTCCAAAAAGCATCACATGGAAAGAAGCAGAACAAGTAGTACAACAATTTGAACAAATGAAATTCATGGCACCACCAACCAGCGGACTAAAACCAATAGGTGACGAACAAATAGAAAAAGGTATAAACGAAATATTACTACCAGAATTCTCAACAGCAATAACCAGAAAACCACAAGCATACCGTGGAGGAGTATCCTTCATCGTAGAAGCAGGAATTGCATACGGTGGAAAAGCAGGAAGACTAGTAGGACAACAGAAAAAAGCAGAAATCATGAGATTTGCTAACCGTGTACCATTAACATTCGATCAGGGAAGTTGTGCAATAACAGAAGCACTAAAAAGTATTGACTGGAGAAGATATGGAGTAAGAAACCTTGACGACGCACCAATATCCGTATTTGTAAACATAATATCCACAAACGTTCCATACCTCTCAACAGGAAAACAAAGTGTTGCACCAGAAGAAGAAATAGTCCGAGAAATCAGACAAGCAACAATGAAAATAGCAAGAAAACTAGAAAAATACATAAGAACCAAAAAAGCTGCTAAAAACGAAGAAATGAGAGCAAAAATCTTCGAAGACCTAGTACCTGTTGTAATCAAACAATCCGCACTACTTGCAGAAAAAGACGTGCCAGAATACGAGAAAATAATGGACGAAGTAACACACAAAGCAAAAATTATGGACATGAAACACCGTCTTAAACAACCAGAAATAGAACCAATGCAAGTAAAAATTGAAGAACAAAAAATGCGGGTTAAAACAGAAATGGAAGAATTAGCCGAAGAAGAATTAAACATGACAGAAGAAATAGACGAAGAAGAATAGGAGGGAACTGATATTTATGATGCAACATAAAGAACATGCACTTAACAGATTACGTGGAATGGGTGATGAAGTATTAGAAAAAATTCTTGAAGAAGAAGTTCCTAGTTTAAAAATTCCTTCAAGAGGAACAGGAAACATTATCTATAACGAAGAAAAAAGATACTTCGAACTTGGAGAACGTAAAGGAACAAGATCACTCGGAAATGTTAAGCAGATAAAGAAAATGGCCCAGATGATGTGTGTCGGTAATTTCTGTAAAGAACTAGTGAATATTCAAAAAACTGCTACTATGAGGGAGATGTACTATGTATCAGAAGGATGGGATGTAGGATTTGACAACCAGCAGGAATCTAACAACATCACAGAAGATATAGAAGTAACCCTTGGTGTATCAAGAGAAAACCTCGGATTATTACCTGAAGAAGATGGTGCAGCAGTATACGGTGACATCACACTAAAAGATGAAGACGTAGAATTCAACGCACTTAGAATGGGAAAATCAGGTTATTCCATCCCACCTACAGTAGATGATGTTGAGTTTGTTGATTCTAATGTAGAACGTATTATTGCAGTGGAAACCATGGGGATGTTCCACCGTATGGTACAGGAAAAAGCATACGACAGATTCAATACATTAATTGTCGGACTTAAAGGACAAGCTGCACGTGCAACAAGAAGATTCATCAGAAGAGCAAGTGATGAACTTAATGTACCAGTATATATTTGTAACGACGGAGACCCTTGGGGATTCCACATTGGTATGGTAATTATATCAGGTAGTGCAAAACTTGCACACGTAAACCATGACCTTGCAACACCTGATGCAAAATTCCTTGGAGTTACAGCTTCAGATATTATGAATTATGATCTTCCGACAGATAAGCTTAAAGATATTGACGTAGCACGTCTTAAAGAATTATCTGCAGATCCACGTTACAGAGGAGAATTCTGGCAGACCGAAATTAAGAAAATGCTTAAATTAGGTAAAAAAGCCGAACAGCAGTCCTTCTCCAAGTATGGTTTAGAGTACATTGTAGATGAATATTTCCCGGCTAAGATTGGAGCTATAGAAGGTACACCATTAGAATAATCTTACTCTAACCTTTTCTTTTATTTTTATTCTTTTTTCTTGGGAGATGTAAATATAAATATTAAAGATGTGTTTAAAGGAAATAGTATTCTTTTAACTATAGTGATGATGATTCCAACATCCCTCTATTCAGGTGATGCAACCATAATATTGCCAACAATATTCTTTATTGGAATTATCTCTGGAATAATTAAAAATGCGGATATGACTGATACTTTGCTTTCATCTTTCATTGCATTTCTTGTAGGTTCCATTATTACATTTATTATTTCCTTGATTGTTGTTTATTATACTGAAGGTGGATTTTATGCCATTGCTCTAATACAATATTCCTTGATTAATATCATAATATTTACCTTATTAGGTTGTGTTGGTGGAGCATTAGGTTACCATATTAAAGATGAATTAAAAAATTAGGAGGAATTCTATATGGATTTGAAAAATATTTTCTCAGACAAGGCTCTTCCATTAGGTGTTATAATTATTGTTATAACTTATCTTGTTAGTGGAGCTAGTTCCAACATTTTACCATATGTTTTCTTTGCATGCATACTTGTTGGAATTATGAAGCATGATTCTTTAGTAGATTCTGGAGCCGTAGGTCTTGTCACAGCATTTATTGCATGTGTGGTTACTGCTATAATTTCTCTCGGATTATATTACTTATTATATGGGGCAGCTTATGTTGGTTATGCTTTAAGTAGTGTAGTGTATGTATTCCCATTTTATATTGTTCTCGGAGCAGTTGGTGGAATTATAGGATTTTATGCTAG
>CAMNFZ010000064.1 GCA_946537725.1 uncultured Methanosphaera sp. | reverse complement strand
AGTACTTTTCATCAACAAAGTAGACAGACTAATCAACGAATTAAAACTTGACGATACAGAATTACAAAACAGATTCATCAAGATTATTGCAGGAGTTAACAAACTCATTAAAAACATGGCTCCAGAACAATTTAAAGATGACTGGCAAGTAAGAATTGAAGATGGTTCAGTAGCATTCGGTTCAGCATACCACAACTGGGGTATTAACGTACCACACATGTTAAAAACAAACATAACATTCAAAGATATCATCGCATACTGTAACGAAGATAACCAAAAAGAATTAGCACAAAAAATTAAAATCGAAGAAGTTATCTTAGGAATGGTAGTAGAACACTTACCAAGTCCAAAAGTTGCACAAGCATACAGAATTCCTAAAGTATGGTCCGGAGATATCGAAAGTGTAGAAGGACAAGGTATGATCAACACTGATTCAACCAGTCCATTAGCAGTAATGGTAACAGACGTAAGTATCGATAAACACGCAGGTGAAATTGCAACCGGACGTGTATACGGTGGATCAATCGAAAAAGGTTCAGAAATATTCTTCGTAGGTTCAATGAGCAAAGCAAGAACCCAACAAGTTGGAGTATATATGGGACCTGAAAGAATCAACACAGATGCAGTACCAGCAGGTAACATTGTAGCAATTACAGGAGCAAGAGGAGCTGTAGCAGGGGAAACCATCACAGATGCAGATCACAACATTGCACCATTCGAAAGTTTAGAACACATATCTGAACCAGTAGTTACAGTAGCAGTAGAAGCTAAAAACACCAAAGACTTACCAAAACTTATTGAAGTACTCAGACAAGTAAGTAAAGAAGACCCTACTATCAGAGTAGAAATTAACGAAGAAACCGGTGAACACTTATTAGCTGGTATGGGTGAATTACACTTAGAAGTTATGATTTACAGAATCAACGAAAAAGGTGTGGAAGTAGATACCTCTGAACCTATTGTAGTATACAGAGAAACAATTGCCGGTAACGCAACAAATGTAGAAGGTAAATCACCTAACAAACATAACAGATTCTACATTGATGTAGAACCTTTATCTGATGAGTTAATGAACGCAATCGATGAAGGTATAATCAATGAAGGAAGAGTAAAAGGTAAAGAAGAAGCTAAAGTATTCCAAGAAGCTGGAATGGATAAAGACGAAGCAAAACGTGTATGGGATGTATACAAACACTGTGTATTCGTAAACCAAACCCGTGGTATTCAATACTTAGCAGAAATCAAAGAATTACTCCTTGAAGGATTTGAATCAGCACTTGAAAGTGGTCCATTAGCAAACGAAAAAGCAATGGGATTAAGAGTTAACCTCATGGATGCAAAACTCCACGAAGACGCAGTACACCGTGGACCTGCACAAATTTTACCTGCTATCAGAAAAGCTGTATACGGTGCAATGATGTTAGCACAACCAACATTAATGGAACCTATGCAAAGAGTATACATAAGCGTACCTCAAGACTACATGGGTGCAGCAACTCGTGAAGTACAAAACAGAAGAGGACAAATTGTGGAAATGGGTCAAGAAGGAGACATGTCCACAATTGAATCCAAAGTACCTGTAGCAGAAATGTTCGGATTTGCTGGAGACATTCGTTCAGCAGCAGAAGGACGTTGTATCTGGTCAACAGAAAACTCCGGATTTGAAAGAATTCCAAGAGAATTACAAAATCAAATCGTAAGAGAAATTCGTGAAAGAAAAGGTTTAAGTCCAGAACCATATGGACCAGACCACTACTTAGGATAAGTATACTCCTTTCACGTATACTTCTTTTTTTTTAAAAACTTAACCTCCAATAAAAAAAACTGCTTTTTATTTAACCATTACTTTATAAATATAGTATTGTAATATTGTTCTTAGTATTATATGATAACAAGGGAGTATAATCATATTGACTAAAGAATTTAAACGTGATAATTTATTGTTTTCTCTTTGCGGTTTGAACTGTAGTTTATGTCCAATGTTTGTTACAAAAAAATGTGCAGGCTGTATCGAAGGCAGTATGTGTTATAATATCTGTGACATAGCGCCATGCAGTATAGAACATCATGGTGTGGATTACTGTTTTGAATGAGAGGAATACCCATGTAAAAAATATGATGGTATAAATCAACATGATTCTGTAATGACTCATATAAATCAATTAATAGACATGGAAAAAGCAAAAAATATGGGTGTTGAAAAATATAATCAACAACAGAGACAAAAAGTACAAATATTGCATGAATTCCTGGAAAACTATAATTATGGAAATGATAATGAATTGTTTTTTTGTACAGCAGTAAATCTACTGCCACTAACTGATCTGTTTGAGATAATTGAAAGTGTGGAAAAATATACTATCAATATGGCCCTGAAAGAAAAATATGGTTATCTTAAGCACAAACTGTTTGAATATGCAAATAACAGTAACATAAACATAGAATTACGTAAGAGCAAATATAATAAGGCAAAAATAATCTTCTTTTAATCTTTTTATTTTTTTCATATATTTTTCCTTAAATAATAAAACTTAAAGTATATAAAGGATAACAAATATATATTATAATTACTATAATACAATTATTATGTACTAGATTTCATACAGGAAATTTAGATTAGATGTAATTAAAGATAATAAAAAGAAATATATTACTTGCAAGGGAATATAACTATTCCCTGTTATATTTCTTTGTAGTACTGTATCAGTACAATATATTTCTTTATTACAATGTTAGAGGACGCACTCTAGATAAATATATCTAGCAATCGGCTTGCTAACGATTATAAATCACACTATTAAAAAAATAGTACTTGATTTATAGATTATATTCAAATACATGTTTTAAATATGGAGGAAATATAATGGCAAAAGATAAAACTCATATGAATTTAGCAGTAATTGGTCACGTAGACCACGGAAAATCAACATTAGTAGGACACCTTTTATTATTATCAGGTGCAATCGCAGAACAACAATTAGATGAAGGAGAAGACAAATTCAGATTTGTTATGGACAAACTCGGAGAAGAAAGAGAAAGAGGGGTAACCATCGATCTCGCTCACGAAAAATTCGAAACCAAAAAATACGAATACACTGTAGTAGATTGTCCTGGTCACCGTGACTTTGTTAAAAACATGATTACAGGTGCTTCACAAGCAGACGCAGCTGTATTAGTAGTAGCAGCAAACGACGGTGTAATGCCACAAACAAAAGAACACATCTTTTTATCCAGAACATTAGGTATCAACCAACTTATCGTCGGTATTAACAAAATGGATTTAGTAGACTACTCCGAAGACAAATACAACGAACTCAAAGAAGAAGTAGGAAACTTAATCAAAACAATCGGATTCAACCCTAAAGATGTACCTTTCATACCATTATCTGCATTTGAAGGAGATAACATCACTGAAAAATCCTCAAACACACCATGGTACAAAGGAAACACTTTAATTGAAGAATTAGACTTATTCAAAGAACCAGATAAACCAATCGACTTACCTTTAAGATTACCTATTCAAGATGTATACTCAATTACTGGTGTAGGTACAGTACCTGTAGGAAGAATCGAAACCGGTGTCTTAAAAACAGCAGAAACCGTTGCATTTGAACCAGCAGGAGTAACTGGAGAAGTTAAATCTATCGAAATGCACCACGAAGTATTACCAACCGCAGAACCTGGGGACAACGTTGGATTCAACGTAAGAGGTGTAGGTAAAAACGATATTAAACGTGGAGACGTAGCAGGAACAACCCAAAACCCTCCTAGTGTAGCAAAAGAATTCAAAGCACAAATTGTTGTATTACAACACCCTGGTGTTATCACAGTTGGTTACACACCTGTATTCCACGCACACACATCACAAGTTGCATGTACTTTCTTATCCTTAGATGCAAAATTAGACCCAGCAACCGGTCAACCTAAAGAAGAAAACCCTGACTTCCTTAAAACAGGGGATGCAGCTTACGTAACCATTAAACCTACAAAACCTATGGTTATCGAAAAAATCAAAGAAATCCCTCACATGGGAAGATTCGCTATCCGTGATATGGGTCAAACCGTAGCAGCAGGTATGTGTATCGACATTACCGACGCAAAATAAGTAAATTAACTTTTACTTATTAATTTTTTTCTATCGACCCATGTTAACTAATTTTATCACATTATTTTAGAAACATATTTTAAGACATGTTATATTGATAGTTCATGGTCGATTTTTAGATTATTTATTTGGGGAGATTTTTTTTATGAACAAAGCTAGAATTAAATTAACAGGTACCGACCCAGAAAAAATTGCTGATGTTTGTAACCAACTTAAAAAAATAGCAGAAAGAACTGGTGTCGACTTATCAGGTCCTATTCCTTTACCAACTAAAAAATTAGTTGTACCAACCAGAAAAAGTCCTGATGGTGAAGGTAAAGCAACATGGGAAAAATGGGAACTCAGAATTCACAAACGTCTTATAGGAATTGAAGCTGATGAAAGAGCTATGAGACAAGTAATGAAAGTAAATGTTCCTGATAATGTAAGTATCGAAATAGAACTTAAAGCTTAGATACAAAAACTATATATGCTATTACTACTAAATATAGTAATAGATTTATAGTATTAATCTTTTTTTATAATATGCCGAGATAGCAAAGCCAGGTAATGCGCCGGACTTGAGATCCGGTGGGCAGTCGCCCGCATGGGTTCGAATCCCATTCTCGGCGCTAATTATTTTGAATTAATTTATTTTTATTTTATCATGTTATTTTTATAAATGATAAATTTTTTATTAGATTATTATTTTCTTTATTATTTAATGTTTTTTGATAAAATTTTTATAAGTTTCCTATTTTTAATAATAGTTAATAAATATTTTATATTATTTGTTTATATTTTTATTATTTTTACTAAACAATTAACAATTATTTATATACTCCAATATACAAAGTATACTTTGAAAAAAGAAATTTTTTCTAACCTATGGAGGATGGGTAATTGCTTTATGATAAAGAAAATTATCATATAGAAGCAAATCTATTTTGCACCTCAAGAGTTGATACCCGCGACATATTGTTGCGATTCGCAAGGTTTCTATTACCAAGGGCTCTCTTAACGATTTATTATCGTTTAGATACATATTTTAATGTAATACATGGACTTGTGGATAGTCATGAATATAAACTTCTGGAACCTCTACCAATAGTGATGGTTTGCCATTAGTATCTAATATCATAAAAGAGTATTCTTCATATTCTAATATTCAGTTATGCTTACTATCTACAGTCCATTACATATGTAACTGTCAAGGTAAAAAAAATATGTTTTTTGTTTTTACCTTTTTTTCATATATTTTTATAAA
>CAMNFZ010000063.1 GCA_946537725.1 uncultured Methanosphaera sp. | reverse complement strand
CAATATCCTTTGCACATCCCACAATACTAACTTGACATTCTTTTTTTTATATTTTAAAATTTAATTTTTCAATAAATTAATAGAAACAGAAATAAATTATCTCTCAATTACAAAAGTAGAATTAAATTAAAGATTAATAATAAAAATAGTTTTAAAAATAGTAAAAATTTTGAATAATAGTTTTAGTAACTATCCATACGAAAAATTTTCATAACTTTTCCAAAAAAGCCCATTTCTTCTTGTTTTTTGACTTTTCTAGGAATATTGCTATTTGGAAGTCTAACTTCATAGCCACAATTAGGACATAAAACTTTATCGCCACCACAACCACATGTGCAGTCCAATAATTCTTCTTTTGATTCATCAAATTCATGTCCACATAATCTGCATGATATCATGTTTTTCCTCTTAATCTATTATTTTTTAAACATTTCTTTAAGTTTTTTTAAGAATGATTCTTCATCAAATTCTTGTTGACGTAACTCTTTAGGAACTGGAACATCATGTCCACAATTAGGACATAACACATTACTTCCATGACAATCCCCAAAGCCACACTTAAAGTCACATGGTCCAACAGTTTTTTCATCAAACTTGTTACCACATAACATACATTGTATCATATTAAATCCTCCATTTATTTCTTATTTTTATTAGGATATTTTTTAGTATTAACTCCAATAATCATAACAAAACACCTCCCAATAAATTAATTAAAAAAAAATGTAATAGTATAAAGGATTATACTATTTTTCTATTTATATCCGAGTAATAATCCACCTTGGAAAACAATGAGGGAAAGCACATATGCTATTACCAGACATATACCTATTGATGCTAATGTCCATTTCCAAGAGTTGGATTCTTCCTTGATAGCACCGATTGCAGCGAAACATGCAGGGTATAATAAAGTGAATACCATGAATGATATAGCTGATAATGGTGTGAACATCTGAGAGAGTACACCAGAAATTCCTTGTTCATCATCTTCTGCAAGTGAGAATAATGTACCGAATGTTGATACTACAATTTCTTTAGCCATTAATCCGAATACTAAAGCTACTGCAGCTTGCCAGAATCCGAATCCTAATGGACCAAATATTGGTGCTAATACACTACCAAACATACCTATTATACTGTTTGCTGAACCGTATTCTACACCAGGTGGTAAGTTTGCTAATATCCATACAAGTACTGATGTACCTAATATAATTGTACCTGCTTTTTTAATGAATAAGAATCCTCTTTCCCACATGTGTAATACTGCACTTTTTAGTGTAGGTATTCTGTATGGTGGAAGTTCCATGATAAATGGTGCTGATTCTTCTGAGAATACTGAACTTTTAAGTACTTTAGCTACTATAACTGCTACAATCATACCTAATATGTAAAGTCCAAATGTTACAACTGTTTGTTGGAATGGATCAGAGAAGAATGCTGCTGTGAATAATGCATATATTGGCACTCTTGCACTACATGATATGAATGGTATTGCTAACATTGTGGATATTCTGTCACTTTCATTTGATAAAGTTCTTGTTGACATGATAGCAGTTACTCCACATCCAAATCCTAATATCATTGGAATAAATGCTTTTCCAGATAATCCCATTACTTTGTGCATTGCTCTGTCAATTACAAATGCTGCTCTTGCTAAGTAACCTATGTCTTCTATAAGACTAAGTAAGAAGAACAGTATGAAAATAATTGGTACGAATGTTAGTACTCCACCTACTCCACCAATTACTGCATCTATGAGTAATGATGATACTAGTCCTTCACCGAATATTTGGAATAAGTATTCACTTAACATTCCCCATCCTTGATCTATTAAGTCTTGGAATGGTGCTCCAATTGTGTATGTGATATGGAATATTAAGAATATTACAATGAAAAATATTGGAAGTCCTAAGAATTTGTTTGTTACTATTTTGTCTATTTTATCAGTTATAGATTCTTTATCGTCTGTTGGTTTTTTAACTGAATCTTTCATTATGTTGTTGATTTCTGCATATCTTGCATCTATGAATGCATCGTCAACGTTGTCATCAAATTTGTCTTCTAGTTGTTTTCTTATTTCTGTTACTTTGCGTAAATTTTGTTTGTCTGATGAATTTTCTGCTAAATCAAGTACTTCATCATCACCTTCTAAAAGTTTCACTGCTGTCCAACTGTCTGGTGCAGATCCTACTTTTAAGTGTGGGAATAATTCCATTACTTGTTTTATTTGTTCATCTAATTCAAATCCATATGTTAAATTTTGTGAATTGTCTGATGGATTTTTAGATGCTTTTATTGCTGCTTTTACTAAGTTATCTAACCCAGTACCTTCTCTTGCATCTACTTCCACTACTGGAATTCCTAGAGCTTTTTCTAATTTTTTAAGATCGATTTTGAATCCTGCTTCTTCTGCATAGTTTAGCATATTTACTGCTAGGACTGTGTTTGCTCCAGTTTCCATTATTTGTAATGTTAAGTACAAGTTTCTTTGTATGTTTTCTGCATCGATTACATTTATTACTGCATCATTTGATTCATGAATGATTGCATCCCTTGAAACTTGTTCTTCTACGGAGTAAGGGGTTAAACTATAATTTCCAGGTAAATCTATTACTTCGATATCATAGTTTTCGAAAGTAAAACTACCTGATTTTAATTCTACAGTTTTACCAGGCCAGTTTCCCACGTGTTGTTTCATACCAGTTAACTGGTTGAATACTGTACTTTTACCTACATTTGGGTTACCCGCCAGTAAAAATTTTAATTTATCCATATAATACCTCGAATTCATTATACATTTAGGTAAACCTAAACTATCTTATATGTGAATATAAATCAATAACGAAGATTAAAATAATATTAATTTATAAACAGTAAAAAAAATTACAATCGATTAGAATTATTCTAATTCAATTGATTGAGCTTCTTCTTTTCTTAAAGCTAAAGAAAAACCTTGAATTCTAATTTCAACAGGATATCCTAGTGGTGCTTTTCTTTCTAATTTTACAGGAATACCACTTATTAATCCCATCTCTCTGAGATGTTTACCGAGAGTTCCTTTAACTTTATGTGTTTTAACAATTCCAGATTCTCCTGGTCTTAAGTCATCGACAGTTTTTACCAATATCGTCCCTCCTTAGAATAATATAAATTTTTTAGCGCTTTAAACCTTTGAAAAAAGTAAAATTAACAATTTATAGGCTCGTTTTATAATAATTATAATAACCGAAACTAGTTATTACTAGTTAGGTATACCTAAGTTTTTCATAGTATATAAAGTTTTGGTATACCAAAAAATATGATACAAAATAAAATAAATACAATAAAAAATAGTTTAAAAAAAATATTAGAAGGTAATTAGTTACCTTCTAAAGCTTTTCTTTCTTCATCTAATTTATGTTTAGCCATTTGGAAGAGAACTAAATAGTCAGAATCATCCATAACAGGGATAACTTCTAAACCTAATGCTTCATGTTCTTCAATCCAATCATCGTTAAGAACAGGAACTTCTAATTTAATTGGTTCATCAGTATGATTTACTACAATTAAATTTCTGAAAGTAGTCCTAAGTTCTACAATGTATCCACCTAAACCTATTATATGATGTTCACGTAATACAATTTTCATACTAATCACCTTATAATAATACAGTTGTTAAAACAGCAGTTATAACTCCTACTACTGCTATCATACCGGTTGCAATAACTGTTGGATAAAATTCACGGTTAGTGAATAATGGTGCAAATGCACTAGTTACAGCAATTGCCATTGTGATGATAATTGAACAAATAATAGGTATTATTATTGATATATTCAACACAGGTGTTAAAGCAAAGAATGGAGGCATACCTAAGAATAATGTTGAATAAAGACATGATCCAACAAAAATTAAGGATGCGTGTGCCATTGTATAAACTGCTCTTGATTTGGACATGTATTCCATGATAGGACCTTGAATTACATCAGAATGACCTTCCATGTATGCGAAAGGATTTGAGTTTAATATAATTAAGAATCCAATGAAGAATACTATTGAACCAATGATACCTGGTAAAGTGAATAAGAAAGCACCATTAACTTGTTGGAATCTAACAATTTCAACTAAGTCTATGCTTCTTGCCATTATTACAGGTATAAATAATGCTATGTAGAATGGTAAACTACCAAATGAAATAAGTCTTAATGACCTATTTGCACTTATTGTTTCTAAGAATGATTGTTTAGCATCTCTATGTTTTCCACCTTTTGCTTGGTCAGGGAAAGGCATAGTTTTAGACATGAGTGATTGTGAAAATGAACTCATGAATAAGTATAATACTTCTTCCACTTTTAATAAACCTACAACTGCTACTATACTAGCAAATGGACCCCATGCTACCATTACAGGAGGCATTAATATTAAGAATAATGCTGCTACTACAATCAAAGTTACAATAGGTAATGCATTGTATACTCTTGGCATAACTGCTGATGGTTTTAAAGCTTTTTTATAAAAGAACTTTAATGTAGTGTATATACCAGGACTTGTGAGTTGAGGTCCAATCCTTTGTTGTACCCTAGCTTCAGATTTCTTTTCAATACCAGGTAACCATAAAGCTACGAAACCAGCAATTATGAAAGTAACTACTACATAAATGATTGATGTTAATAAATCCATTGTCTGATCTCCTATAATTTAATTATTTGTATAGCTCTATCAGTACAAGTGAAACATGGATCACAAGATACAATTGCAAGTTGTGCATCCTGTACTGGGTGACCAATACATGATTCTTGCATAGCACCAATGTTAGACATTGATGGTGTTCTTATAATACTGTGTCTTACTTTTCCATCTTCTAAACCATATGAATGGTAACATACTCCACGAGGTACTTCTATGTAACTTTTATATACTGGTGAATCAACCATTTCCCAATCTCTGTTTACAATAGGTCCTTTAGGTAAATCTCTGATAACTTGTCTGATAATTTTAGTAGCTTCAAAGATTTCAGTAGCTCTCATTAAAATGTTAGCAGCTACGTCTCCACCATCTTGAGTAATTACATCAAACTCAATACCTTCATATTCAGGCATTTTTGTTCTGTAATCATACTCATAACCTGTTGCTCTTAATGTTGGTCCTGTTACATGTAAGTCAAGTGCTTGTTTTTGTGATAATTGACCTGTACCAACAATACGGTGCATTACCATAGGGTCAGATACAAACCTTTCTGCAAATGCTGCAACTTTATCATCAATGTAATCCATTACATCAAGAATTCTTTGCTGTTCTTTTAAGTTTAAGTCAGCTCTAGGTCTTACTCCACCAAGTACAGATATACCATATTGTACTCTGTTTCCACCCATCATGTATAATAATTCCATTACGGATTCCCTGATGTAGAATATTCTCATAGCAAATGTTTCATGGTTTAATACTTCAGAACCGTGTCCTAAGTAAAGCATGTGACTGTGAAGTCTTTCGAGTTCTTGTGCTAATACTCTTAAATATCTTGCTCTTTCAGGTATTTCTATACCAAGAGCACCTTCTCCAGCACGACATGAGTTGAAGATGTGTCCGTTTGAACAGATACCACATACTTTTTCTGTTAATGCATTTGCTTTTTCTACAGGTAATCCTTCCATGATTCTTTCAATACCTCTATGGTTTAAACCTACAGTAATCTCAGCATCTTTAACTATTTCATCTTCTACGAAAAGTCTTACTCTGTAAGGTTCTAATGCTGCTGGATGTACTGTACCCATAT
>CAMNFZ010000062.1 GCA_946537725.1 uncultured Methanosphaera sp. | reverse complement strand
CTGTATATAACAGAGAAGAAATGGGTGGACCAACTCCTGGTGTATGGTTACAATCCTTAGGATGTGAATGTGCATTAATGAACACAGCAACACAAATAGGAACCGCAAAAGCACTAAGAGACTCATACACATTAGCAGATAAATACCGAGATCCACAAGGAGTAATCTTAGCATACGATAACGCATACAAAATTGGTGAAGCAATCGTAGCAGACGGTGAAGATATATATCTTAGAGCACGTGCAGCAGCACTCAAAGCAATGGATTTAATAAATGAAGCAGTAGAAGCAAAACGTATATATTTAACAAGATTTGAACGGGACACATTAGATTCAACATACAAAACATACGAACAATTACCAGATAAACAAGCCAAATTCGTAAAACAATCCATCAAAAGATACGGAAGAAAAGTAAAAGAACACGACCCATCACAATATGAATTATAAAAATAAAAAAAAGGGAAGAGATATTATGTCAAGTCCATTAGAAAAATATTATGAAAGATTTGAAAGTATTGAAGATTATGAAAAAATTGCAATAAGATACAATGTAAAAGTTGAAGGTCCTGCACTCAAACCTGAAGACGACCCGGAAGTAGTTGAAATCTTACCAAAAGAAGAAGGTTTAAAAAGAACACTCGCTTTAGATGTATTATACGGTGACAAAGACAAAACCGATGAAGATGTAGCAGCTGCTTTAGAAGCAGGTGAAGACCCAATTGACCTTATTAACAATGCTTTAATGAAAGGTATGGATGGAGTATCTGCTTTATACACTAAAGGTGAATTCTTCTTACCTGATTTAATGTTAGCTGGTGACGCAATGATGTCCGGTGTAGAAATATGTGAAGCAAAACTCGGACACAAAGCAGATACAAAAGCACCAATTATGTGTTTTGCAGTAGAAGGTGACCCTCACGACATTGGTAAAAACTTAATTGTAATGTTCTTAAACGCAAATGGTTACGATGCAATTGACCTTGGTCGTGACGTACCAACAGTAGATGTTGTTGCTAAAGCTAAAGAACATAACCCAGCTATGATGACTGCAACAGCTTTAATGACAACAACAATGACTGCATTTGGTAAAATTGCTGCAGCACTTCAAGAAGAAGGAATAGACACACCAATTGGATGTGGTGGTGGAGCAGTACGTCGTGACTTCGTAGAAGAATTTGATCAAACATTCTATGGTGTAGAAGCGTACCATACACCAAAATTAGCTGATGCAGTAGTGGATGATGGAAAAACTTGGGAAGATATCAGAAAAGAATATGCGGAAATTGTAGGAGAATATGTTGCAGCATACTCCTAAATATTTCTAATTATTTTTTTTTCATTATCTTTTTTTCTATTTCTTTTTTTTTTAGGAAAAAATAATTATTTTTTCTTTACTACTTTTTAACTATTTTTTGCTCATGTTATTAAACTAGAGTCATCTTTATATTTTAAAAAAAACTATATTTAATTAGAGTAAAAGTTATATTATGTTAAAAAACTATTACTATTTAAAATCTAATATATATCAAAATGAGATGATTATATGGCAGAAGAATATGCAATAGCAATGGATATAGGTACAAGTGGTATTAGGGCTCAAGCTATTGATATAGCAGATAATAGTTCTATTTCTACAACAGTAACATTAAGACATCCGATACCTGGTGCAAATGTAATGGATCATTTACACTTTGCAGTAAACGTAGGTGGAGATCAAGCACACCAACTTCTTATTGAAGCAGTAAACAAAGTAGTAGATCAGTTAGGTGTAGACAAATCAAAAATTGTAAGATTTGCAGTATGTGGTAACCCTATACAATTATCATTATTCCAAAATATAGAAATAAGAGATTTAGCATTTTGGGGAACAAATGCTATGGAAAGGTTAAACATCACACCTCCTAAAAGAAATTCTCAAATAGTCAAACCGGAAGATGTTGATTTAGATATAAATCCTGATGCTGAAGTTTACATACCTCCTGCAATCAAACACGAAATCGGTGCTGATGCATTAGCAATGCTTGTAAAATCTGATGTAGTAAACAGAGAAGGTATTTACTTAGTTTCTGACTTCGGAACTAATGCAGAAATTGCATTAGTTATTGATGGAGAAATATACTCTTGTTCAGCAGCAGCAGGACCTGCTATGGAAGGACAAGCAATAGAATGTGGTATGTTAGCATCCCCTGGAGCTATTTCTGATGTTACACCTCAAGGTGACGATTGGGAAATGCAAGTACTTAATGAAGATTTAAAAGTTGTTAATGGGGATGTAATGGATGTTGTAAATGGAACAGTTAAAAAAGAAAGAGATAATGATACCAAAGCAAAAGGTATTACAGGTACTGGAGTAATTTCAGCATACAGTTTAGGTACAGAGCAAGGAATTATTTCAATCCCTGATATTGATTCTCCTAATAACAAATTAAATTTACAAGATGATGTATATTTATCCGAAAAAGATTTAACTGAAATCGGTAAAGCATTAGGTGCTTTCAGAGCAGCTCATATAACATTATGTGTAGAATCAGGTATTGATTTTGATGATATTGATGCAGTATATATGGCAGGAGCATCTGGTTTCTATGTTGATCCAATTAAATCATTAACAGTTGGTCAAATTCCTGCAAACTCATGGGATATTTACCAAATTGGTAACACTTCCTTAGCTATGGCAAGAGATATTGTAGAAAATCCTGATTTATTACAAGAATTACAAGAAGTTGCAGATGGAATGCAGGGTAACCATATTACTTTAGCTACTTCTGAAGTATTTGAAAAAATTTATGGATTGGAATTAGCTGTTTGTGAACAGAACATGCCATTATGGAAATATGATGAATGGTTAGAAAGTTATGGTTATGGAAACCTTCCAGAATTAGAAGAAGATCCGGAAATACACAGAATATATGAAAGTGATATTCCTGATATTGGAATAAATGGTTTATCAATTATTGAAGAAGTAGGTACAAAACTTGAAAATAAAGTTGAAGGTTGTACTAATTGTAAGGCATGTGAAAATGAATGTCCAGAAGATGCTCTTAAAATTGAAGATGGAGTAGCAACTATTCGTTCTGACTATTGTAATGGAAGTGCATGTTTAAGATGTGAAAGAATTTGTCCAGACAAAGTATTCTTGTATGAAAAATTGTTCTACATCAAAGGGGAAGATGCAACTCAATTATAATTTCTTCACCTACTATTTTTTTTATATTTTCCTAAATTAATTTTAAAAGTTGTTATCATGAAAGCAATAGTTTTTGATAATGCAGGCACTATAATTAAACGTGTAACTGTTTTAAAAGAAGTAAGTACTGGTAATTTACTTTATGAATCAAACACTATAGATTTAGTTAACAAAAATGATGATAGTTTGATGCTTGTTTTTCAAACCCCAACAAAACAACTGATTCAACAAAAAGGAAAAATAATAGACTACCTAATAAAAAACGAAAATTCTTTTGAAATCAGTTATTCTAAAAAAAATTACACTAAAAAAGATGTTATACAAGCATTAAAAAATGATTCTACACAAATATCTGATATTAAAGATTCAGCAATTGAATTAATAAAAAAATATGACATAGACATATGTAGTGGATCAGCATTACTTATCAATATCAAAGAAAAGAAAATTATTTATGCTTATACTGCAGGGGGACTATTTTTTGAAGATACAATGAAAGTATTTAAAAAATTACACCAATTAAACTATAATACCTATATAGCATCAGGAGATAATAAACAATCACTCCTAAAAATTGCATCAATATTAAATATACCTGAAAAAAATGTATTTGATACCTGTAATATTGACTGTAAACGAAATGTAGTGTATAAATTACAGAATAAATATGAACAGGTTATAATGGTTGGAAATAATACTAATGATTATCGAGCATTAAAACAAGCAAATATTGGTATATTAACTATTGAACAGGGAGAAGATTTGCCTGATTACTTAAAAAAAGGTTCTGATTTTATAATTGAAAAATTTAACCAAATATTAAAAATAGTTGAAGATGAAGTTTAAAGTCTATTTAAAACTTCAGTAATAATTTGTTCTTTATCATCCTCATTTTTAGCAATTACATTTAACGTATTTTCTAAAGCTTCACGTGTAGGTGGAATTTGTTCTAATGCAATTAAAGATTCAACCCAATCTACAGTTGCTCTTATTGACGGTTTTTTAGTTAAATCAATATTTCTAATTTTCTGTGTTTTTTCAACAATTTCTTTAACTAAAACATCTGGTGCAATTGGAACTCTCTTGTTAATAATTTCTACTTCTCTATCATAGTCTGGATAGTCAATATATAAATATAAACATCTATCTTTTGTTTCATCAAGTAATGATCTTTGAGCATTTGAAGTTAAAACTACAACAAGATCATTCTTTAATTCAAATGTGTCTAAATCATTAACTGTAATCTCTTTTTCACCTAATGCTTGTAATAAAAAACTTTCTAATTCTTCATCAGCTTTATCAATTTCATCTATTAATAAAACAGAAGGTTTTTCATTACTGAATGCAGTTAATAATGGACGTTGTATAAAAAATTCATCAGAAAATATGGTTAAATCTTCTTTATTTTCTCTAGCCATTTCCAAATATAATAACTGTTTCTGATAATTCCATTCGCCAACCACTTGTTCGAATGTAATTCCTTCATAACATTGTATCCTGAAGAAATCTCTATCAAAACTTTCTGCAATAGTTTTAGCAAGCTCAGTTTTACCAGTTCCTGGAGGACCTTCAATAAGGATAGGTTTTTTCAAAGCAAAAGCTAGAAATAATGTGGTATTAATTTGATCATTAGAAATATAATTATTTTTTTCTAATTTATTTTTAATTTCTTCTATCTCTTTCATATCATTCACCTTAAATTGTTATAAATTTATAATTTTTAGTTCCAACACTTAAATTGCTTAGCAAACTCAAATTGAATTTTTCCATCAATAATATACCAAAAATCTTTAAATTACTCTTCGGGTATGTTTTCAAAATTAATTAAACTATAGCTTGCTTTATATGCTGGTATATGATTAAAACTTGCAAGTAAACATATATCTTCAATGATGGTTTTTTCTATATTTACATTACATTCATAATAGGCTTTGATGTTAATTAAACTATTTATAAATAATACTTTATTATCTTTTTTATAGTTTCTAAGATGTGAACAATGTCACATATTCAATTAATATATCTTCAAATTTATTTGTTAAGTTTAATAACATTATTATTCGATAAATAATGCAGATTACATTCAATACACAATTTTTAATTAAGTTTACACATGAACCACATGGTCCTTCTATGATAATATTCACTAACTTAAAAATTTCAATAAATATGTATAATTTTATATGTATATTTTTTTATACATATTATATAACTTTAAAGTTAGAAAAAAGTGGAGGATACTTTTTTGATTGATTCAGAAAATGAAAGTATTCCTTGTGAATGTGAAATACATACTAAATTTTTACATTCATTAACTAAAGGAGTTAGAAACATATTTTTATTATGGCTATTAAGTAAAAATAAAATGCATGGATATGCAATAGTATCTAAAATTAATGAATATTATGAGTATATGGGTGTTAAAGTAGTTCATGGCAGTACAATTTATCCATTACTCCATTCATTAGAAAAAGACGGTTTAATAAAAAGTTTTGAAGAATATAATGGAAACAAAAAAGTTAAAGTTTATCAAACAACTGAAAAAGGTATAACAACATTAAATTCAATAAAAAAATTC
>CAMNFZ010000061.1 GCA_946537725.1 uncultured Methanosphaera sp. | reverse complement strand
AAAATGATAAAAAGTATTACAAAAACAAATAAAAAGATAATTATGTCAGATACTCTGTTATTAAAAAAATAACTTTGTTATAGATGGTAAAGGACATACTATAAATGCAAATGGAAAATCAAACATATTTGATATATGTGGTACTAATGTAGTGCTTCAAAATATGGTATTAATTAATGCTTATCAAAGTGTTGGATCTGCAATATACTGTGATGAAGGCCCATTGGATATTGCATTAACAACTTTCAAGAGCAATACAGGTGGGGACTCTGCAATATACATCTATGATTCATTGTATAACATTAAAAATAATGCACCAGAAACAATAAAAATGCGGTTGTAGCAGTTTTCAGCAAAGGAAATGTAACAAACAACAAACTAAATGGTGATAAACTATCATTACAAAACAACGATTTTTCATCATACGTAATGGAAGAAGGTGAAAAACTAATAAATGTTAATCCAATACCTAAAACCAATAAGTTACCAAGCAGTTATGATTATCGTAAACTAGGATATGTCACTAATGTAAAAAATCAAGGTTATAAAAATTCATGTTGGGCATTTGCTGCAAATGCTGCAGTAGAATCATCCATACTAAAAGCTACTAAGAAAAAATATGACTTGTCAGAAAATATTGTATTTAATAGTATGATTAAATATTCAAAATATGGTGCATTAGATACTACTGAATATGCACTTATTTCACGACCAACAGGTAGTTTATTAAGTTGGCTAGGAACAACACCACAAGATTATGATAGTTATGATGAACTGGGTAAAATAACAGAATTGTCATCATCAGAAGAATCAATACATATACATGACATGATGTACATAGAACCTGCAAACTATGTTAGTAACATTCGTCAATTTAAAGAAGCAATATACAAGTATGGTGGAGTTTACACATTTGTAGCAGCAGAGTATAATAATCCTAAAAAATATAATAAAAACACTGCTGCAGCATACACAAATACTCCTGTTAATGCAAATCATTTCGTTACCATTGTAGGATGGGATGATAATTACAGTAAAAATAACTTTGCTACAAAACCTCCGGGAAATGGTGCCTGGATAATAAAAAACAGTTATGGAACGAACTGGGGAGATAAAGGATATTACTACTTATCATACTATGATAAAACATTACTAAAAAAGTATGGTATCGTTTTCATAATTAACAATACATTAAACTATAATAAAAACTATCAAACAGACATAATAGGTAATGATGATAACTATTTAAGACCAAATACTGGAAAAACAATTTACTACATGAACAAGTACACTATGGTAGACAATGATTACCTGGCAGCAGTAGGAACATACTTTGACAATAAAGGAGTAAACTATGAAATTGAAATATATGTAAACGATAAATTCAAGTATTCACAAAAAGGAACCAGTCCATTTAGTGGATTTACCACTATCAAACTTAAAAACTACATTCCAGTTAAATCATATGATAAAGTAAAAGTACTAGTAAAAAGTAATGCAGCACCACTACAATTAGAAAGTAGACAATATGCAGAAAGTGGAGTATCATTCTATTCATTAGATAAGAAAAATTGGGATGATTTAGGTCTTAAAGATCAAACAGCATGTCTTAAATTATACACAGTAGATCAATCATCAATAAAAACACCAACTAGTAAAGTTAAGACAGGATACTCAGTAACATTATATGATAAATATGGAAGTACATTAAAAAATTCAGAAGTATCAATTAAAGTAAATAATAAACAATATAAGGTGAAAACAAATCAGGGTGGTGTAGCAAACATAGCCACAACATTCAAAGATGAAAAATATGAGGTGGAAATTTTCAACCCTGATACAGAAGAGACTTATGTTGACTACTTGGACTTTGAAGATAACAACACCAGTAGAAAAGATGATACATACAATAATCATTATTTTAACAATAAACGGCAAAGTAAAATTTCTAAAGAAACAGTTAAACCTCTTAAAAGTATATTAACAAAAAATATAGAATTAACTAAAAGTAATTATTTAACATTGGAAAGATTAAACAATATATTTAATCAAAACTTTACCAATGGACACTTACTTGTGTATATTGATGGTAAACTAGTATTTAATGGTACTACTACTGATGATCTTTCACAATTAATTTATGATTTGTTAAAATTGTTTTCAGGTAATCATGAGTTAAAAGTTGAATTTACTGATAATAAGGGTAATTATGATACTTATGCTAAAAATATAAGTGTATAACTCTTTTACTTTTTTTATATTTTTTTATTTTAGAAATAGATTTTTTTTTGGCGTTGATGTTTTAAAAAAATGAAGTATTGGTATTAGTTTTCTTCTAATATTATGGATTGTGCTTCATTTTTTCTTAATGCTAATGAAAATCCTTGTATTCTTATTTCTATTGGGTAGTTTAGTGGTGCTTTACGTTCTAGTTTTACTGGTATTCCTGTGATTAGTCCCATTTCTCTTAGGTGTTTTCCGAGTGTTCCTTTTATTTTGTGTGATTTTATTATTCCTGTTTCTCCTATTTTTAGATCATCTACTGTTTTTGTCATTTTTTATTTCTCCTTTATTCAAATAATATTACCTATACCCCTATAGGTATAATATATAATATAACTATCCACATATATAAATGTTAATATATTTTCATATTCAAATTACTTTAATTTTGTAAATTACTCTTTATTATATGTTTGTTGTTAAAAAAAAGTTATGCTTATCAACCATTAAAAAATTTATTCGTGGTTGATTCCTAATAAATTAGGTTAAACATATCCCCTTTTTTTATTAATATGTGATTTTAAATGATTTTTATGTAATTTTTACAATATGGAGTTATTCCAATTTTACCTATACCCCTATGGGTATAATACTTAATATAACTAAATAAGTATATAAATATTTATCCTACAACAATAAAAAATAATTAAAAAACATTGAAACAAAATTAAAAATTCAAACAAAAACAAAAAAACTGTCTTTTTCGAAGAAATAAGTAAGTATTCCACTTTCAACTATTTTTAGTATTATTTAGATTACTCTTTTGTTAATGATAAAAAAATAGAAAAATGTAAGAACTAAAATTTTAAAAATGAATTTTAAAATATTATCTGTGGTTTTTTTAAACAATCTACTTATTTTAAAGGATAAAAAAACCATACACAAAATCATATTCATTTTTTAAAAAAAGTACTTTATATCCTCTTCATATTCATAAAAACTTTAAATAATATCTATTATAAATACATTATCATTAGTCAATAATTGTTGATTAATGTTTAACAAAAATATTGTATACTAAAATACAAAGAAAGATAATACAATGTTTTCTAGGTTTACATAGGTGTACCACTATGTTAAATCTTGGTTAATGTTAAAAGGTGAAAAATCATGACATTAAACAAAAAACATTCTCTATTACTTCTTAGTATTTTAATAATATTACTCGTAGGAATGACAGTAACGTCAGCTACAAGTGTAGGAAACAAGACTACGGGGGTAATAGAAAATAATAAATTATCCACACCCAACAATTATGATGTGGATAAAATGGTACAAACCGAAGTTAGCACATCTAACTCGGTCGCAAACGTAAAAAATTCGAAAACAAGTGATACAGATACAACAAATAATATAACAACTAACGATTATATTAAATCAAATAAAACAGTAAACAAACAGAACACAATAAAAACAGTTAAAAATGCAGACGAACTAACATTCACAGAGTTAAACCAAGCAATCCAAACTTCAATATCCAATGGAGAAACCAGTATAACATTGAATGATTATTATAAATATGATCCAAATACTGATTTAGATTATGTAAACGGTATAATAATCTCTCAAGGCACTACAACATTCACCATCAACAGTAATGGAAATACCATAATTGATGGAAATCACCTAGCAAGAATATTCAATATAACTAGAAGTAATATAATTTTTAATAACATTACTTTTATTAACGGATATTCTAACGAAGACGGTGGTGCAATTGTTTGGAAAGGAAGTAACGGAACTATCATTGAATCAAACTTCTATAATAATTCAGCAAAATTCCGTGGAGGAGCAATATACTTCACAGAAAAAGTTGGAGATGAAATATGCAGTAACATAAACATAAGTGAAAGCACATTTATTGAAAATGAAGCAGGATTAAATGGTGGTGCTGTAGATTGGGGAATTGGAGCATTTAATGGAACAATATCTTATTCTAACTTCACAAACAACATAGCAAATCGTAGTGCAGGAGCTATATACTTCTCAGGTACAGAAGCACATATATACCACTCCTACTTTGCAAACAACCAAGCAAAAGGAACAGTATACGATGATTCAAGACTTGAAGAAGATTCATATCCAGTTGGTCCAGGAAATGGTGGAGCAATATTATGGAGAGGAGAAAACGGTATAATAGAAAACACAACATTTTATAATAACTCAGCATACAAAAACGAAAACTTCTACACAGACTTTGGAAGAAACGACACAGGAAACGGTGGAGCAGTCTTCCTAGTAGAAAGTAAAAACGTTACAATAAAAAAATCCCACTTCAATAACAACACTGCAGAAAGAAACGGTGGAGCAGTAGACTTCAGACAAGGAGCAAGTGATGGAAAAATAGAAAACTCCACATTTGACAACAACACCGCAGAAAGAAACGCAGGAGCAGTATTCTGGGATGGAGACAACGGTACAATAACAAACTCCAACTTCACAAACAACCAAGCAAAAGGAAGTCTAACAGGACAAACAGCAGACCTATATACTTGGGGAGGAGACGGTGGAGCAGTAATGTGGACCGGATGTAACGGAACAATAATCAATTCCAACTTCAAAGAAAACGAAGCAGCATACCGTGGTGGAGCAATATACTTCACACACCATGAAAGTGAAAATTGTGAAAACATAACAGTAAGAAACTCAAATTTCACAGGTAATCATGCTGGTTTGAATGGTGGTGCTGTTGATTGGGGTGTAGGTGCATACAATGCTACTATCAGTTCATCAAGATTCATAAGTAATGTTGCTGAACGTAATGGTGGTGCACTCTACGTATCTGGTCGAGAAGTACACATTCTAAATAATTCATACTTTGAAGACAACCAAGCAAAAGGAACAGTTGATAAGGATGATCGTGACAGTTTAAGTCCTGGTCCTTATGGTATTTATCATATTGGTGGAGGTTATGGTGGAGCTATCCTTTGGACTGCTTCAAGTGAGGCTTCTGCTGATGGTATAATTAATAATACAACTTTCTATGATAATGAGGCAGTTGTTAGTGGTGGAGCAGTATTCCTTATTCAAAGTATAAATGTTACAGTGGATGCTTCTAATTTTACTGGTAATCATGCTGGTCTTCGTGGAGGAGCATTAGACTTCCGTGAAGGAGCAGAAAACTGTAGTGTAAGAAACTCAATATTTGATACTAACACTGCAGAAAGTGATGCTGGAGCTATTTACTGGAATGGTGAAAATGGTATTATTACAAATTCTAATTTCACTAAGAATAAAGCTTTAGGTACTGTTAAAGGTCAAAATAGCACTAGTCTTGAGACTTTTGGTGGTGACGGTGGAGCAGTAATGTGGACAGGATCCAACGGTAACATAACCAACTCTAACTTTGAGAACAATGATGCAGCATATCGTGGTGGATCAATATACTTCACACATCATGAAGATGATAGATGTGAAAATATAACCGTTGCTGGTTGTAATTTTACTGGTAATCATGCTGGTTTGAATGGTGGTGCTGTTGATTGGGGTGTAGGTGCATACAATGCTACTATCAGTTCATCAAGATTCATAAGTAATGTTGCTGAACGTAATGGTGGTGCACTCTACGTATCTGGTCGAGAAGTACACATCCGTAATAACAGTTACTTTGAAGACAACAAAGCACTAGGAACAGTTGATAAGGATTATCGTGACACATTAAGTCCAGGACCTTACGGAATATACCATATAGGTGGAGGATACGGAGGAGCTATCCTATGGACAGCTTCAACAGAAGCATCCGCAGATGGTTTCATAAACAACACCAATTTCATTAATAACGATGCAGTTGTTAGTGGTGGAGCAGTATTCCTTATTCACAGTATAAATGTTACAGTGGATAATTCTAATTTTACCAGTAATCATGCTGGTCTTCGTGGAGGAGCTTTAAACTTCCGTGAAGGAGCAGAAAACTGTAGTGTAAGAAATTCAATATTTGAGGAAAACATTGCAGAAAGTGATGCAGGAGCTATCTACTGGAACGGTGAAAACGGTGTAATAACAAATACCAACTTCACAAACAACAAAGCATTAGGAACTGTGAAAGGACA
>CAMNFZ010000060.1 GCA_946537725.1 uncultured Methanosphaera sp. | reverse complement strand
TATTATGAAAAAAAAAGATGTTGAAAAGAGAGGAACATTATTTAGTAGTTTCCTCTTTTTCTGTTGTAGTCATATATGTATTTTAGTATGTCTGTTTTTGAAACTATACCTTGTACTTTGTTTTTGTCATCAGATACTGGCATTCCACTAAATTCTTTTTCTATCATTATTTGTGCTACTTCTGCTATAGAAGCATCTTTTGTGGTTGTTTCAATACTTTGTGACATTACTTCTTGGATGAATAAGTTTCTTATTTGTGAGTGTTGGTATTTTTCGGGTACTCGTTTTTTGAAGTCGATTACTGTTTTGGCCATGTCTTTTGCTGTGAATATTCCGATGATTACTCCATTATTTATGACTACTAGTCTTGCAATATCGTTATCTATCATTAATCTTCTTGCATGAACTAATCTTTCATCTGGGTTGATTGTAATTACTCTTTTTGTCATTACTTCTTTTATTGGTGTGTCTGTGTATGCATCTGTATCTGCTTCTTTTAGGAAGTCTGTTTTTGTTACCATACCAACTATTTTGTCACCATCTAATATTGGTATTCCACCAATGTGATTTTCAACCATTTTTTTAAGAACTTGTACTTTGGATTCTTCAACATTTGCAGTTATTACTTTATCCGTCATGATTGTTGAAATTCTCATGTGTGAAAGTGGAACTTCTTCGTATTTTGCGGATGCAATTTTTGTTGCCATGTCTTTTTCTGTTATTATCCCTACAAGTTCGTCTGTTTTTGGAGATATGACTGGTAATCTTGAAATTTTATGTTTACTCATCAGTTTTAAAGCATCACTTATAGTTTGATCTTTACGTACTGTGATAATATCTTTAGCCATTACTTTATCTATTGTCATTTTATTCAACTCCATTATTTTTTTAAACAATATAGTTAATTGTATGCAGTTCTAGATATAAATATTATTTCTTATTTAAGAATTAAATCATATCATATTATTATTTCAATTTTATACCATTGCTTTTAGTAAATCTCTTATTGTGATTATACCTACTAATTTTCCTGTTTCTTCATCTAGAACTGTTAAACCTCTTATATTGTCTTTAAACATTTTGTCTGCTACGTCTTCTAGTTTATCATATTTTGATACGCTGATAACATCTTTGACCATTAGTTCTTCTATAGGTACGTTAACTACATCATCACCTTCATTTGAGAATAATTTGGAGAATAATTTGTGTTCGCCTATATATTTAAGTATGTCTGATGCTGTTACGAATCCTAGTAATTTTTCTTCTTTTGAGGTTGATTTCACATCTTCTCCTACGATTGGTATTCTTCTGATTGAGTTTCTTACCATTATTTTGGTTATTGCTTCTATTTTTGTTCCTGGAGTTGTTGTTATGAGGTTTGTGGCCATTACATCTTGTACTTCTACTGATGTGATTAAGTCTTTTAATATTTCCACTACATCTCCTTCTGTAACCATTCCAACTATTTCTTCTTCACTGTTTATAATTGGGAAACCACCAATATCTTCTTCTAGCATTAGTGTTGCTGCATCAATTATTGTGTCTTTGTTTGTCATGGTTTTTACACCAGTTGTCATTATTTCTTTAATTGGTGCGTTTATTGCTGATAGGAAGTTTCCTTTATGTTTTTCTGTGATTAAGTTGTATTTTTTTCCGCCTCCAAAAAAGTCTAGGATGTCCATTGTGGTTACTATTCCTAATAATTTTCCAGTTCCTGGATCTGTTATTGGAACTCTTCTTATATCTTTTTGACTCATAAGATTTGCTATTTCAATTATGGTTGCGCTTTGTGAAGCAGTTACGACATCTTTGAATGCTATTTTCATTATGTCTCCATCGTTTTCTGCTTTTTTGGTTTGTAAGTTTAGGTTGTCGTATTTTTTTAATTTTTTGATTAATTTGTTTTTCATTTTCGGTTATCTCCTTTTTTGTGGTTATTTTTTTATAATTGAAATTTGTTTATTTATTTTTATATTTTTAATCGTCCGAGTCATCCATACAATCAGAGCAGATGAATTTTCCATCAATTTCTTCTAATTGACCGTATACTCCACAGTTTTCACAAACTCCTTCATCAAGGTTTTCATCGTAATCTGTTGAATAGTTTGAATTATCGTGGAAATTTTTATCGTCAATATTTTTTTGTTCAATAAATATTTCTATGAGTTCTGGTGATACGCGAACTATATCTGTTAATGTTATTATTCCTTTGAATTCTTCTTTATCAAAGACCAATAATACTTTACAGTTGTTTTTAGTCATTAATGAGGAAGCTTCGTATAATGATGCTTCTATGTCTGTTCCCACGTATTTGTCCATTACCATTCCAGCAGTTATGTCCTGTGGAGAAATATTTTTAGATACAACCTTTGAAATAATACTGTTGGTTGTAACTATTCCCTCTACTTTTTCATCTTCTATAACCACGGAACTGATATCGTTTTTAGTCATTATATCTGCTATGTCAGATATTACTGTATCGCTTGTTGCTGTTATAACATCATAAGTTACAGCATCTTTAATGCTAAAATTGTTTTGCATTTCTAATTCCATGTTTATCACTACTCCGAGTTTAAAATGTTATAGTAACATAATTATTATTATGTTGTTTATTATATAGTAATTCTTGCTTTTAATAAAGTATTTTGGTAATATTATTAAATGTTTGTTTTATTAACTATTGTTTTTAGAATTATATAGGTGAATATTTGAATTGAATTATAAAAATTTAAATAAATTAAATTACATAATGTTATTTGATAATGGATAGTCTTATTTTGACTATGTTTTTACTTGTTTTGTTCTATTTTTTGATAAATTTAAAAAAAAAGAGTATATGAAAATTTATTTCGTTATTCTATTTCCATATATTTATGAATTTGAGGAATTATGGATACTTTAAAGTTTTTTCCTATTATTTCTGAGAGAGTGAATAAATTTTTTTTACTTTTCCAGGAGGAAATTGGACTTACTGGTTGAAGAATTATCTCCACATCACTATTTACTCTTGGAAGCAAATCCTTGATTATGTCTTCAATAATTTTTGTAGAGGTTGTTTGAGAAACAACTATTTTAATATAATATTTAATATTATTGTCTTCCATTATTTCTATAGATTGCAGTTCTTTTTCATATACATCAGACCATTCATCTTCATTCAGGAAATGTTCAGGTAGTTTTATATCCATAGAAACAATATCAATAACATCAGCCAAATCCCTTAAATTTTCAGGAAGAGTAGCATTAGTTTCAAGCATTGCCTTATAATTATATTCTGATAGAAAATTTTTAATATAATCACTATGAAGCAAAGGTTCTCCACCAGTAATCTCCAATGAATCAAAATCAGGAGTCATGATAGACTGAATCCTATTATTTAACTGATCAAAAGTATAATACTCACCATTCTCAACACTTTTACTATTTTGTGTATCACAGTACTTACAATCAATATTACATCCAGCAAATCGTACGAAAATTTGACGTTTCCCTATCAGCAAACCTTCACCCTGTATACTAGAGAATATTTCAATAATTTTAGAGTTAATTTAAATTACCCCACATTATTCTTTTTTAATATAATGACGGTAAGATGCTCCCTGACCAATACCTTCATTAACACGTAAGTCAATGTAATTTAAAGTATCCTCATCACCTATTTCTTCAACTATTTTTTCTGCAATATATACTGACAATGATTCAGCAGTAGTAGAAGGTATAGGAAGCAAAACAACATCCTCTTTAGGAAGTTTATACTCTAAACATCCAAGTACTGTGAATTCAACTGATTTATCATCATCGGAAGTAATTTCTAAGTCAGGACTATCAACAGGAATTAACACCCTATGATCCAAGGTTTTACATATTTTTCTAGTAATATTTTTCAATATTTTAAAATCTATTACAAAACCAAATTTTCCACTTCTTTCCCCATCTACTTCCACATCAACAATATAACTATGTCCATGAATTTTTCCACATGATTCATGTCCTATCACCATATGTGCTGCTGAAAATCTTAAATTTGCATGAATTCCATCTAAATTAACTTTCATAATAATTTCCCCTAAAATACTTTTGTTTTGGTAATATCTTTATCTATTGTTTCAATCATTTCCATATATGATTCTGCTATTTCATCTTGTAATTTATGAACATCGTCTATAGTTAATCCATTATCTTCTAATGCTGATGTTTGAACATCACTAGGAGTGCCTTCTACGGTGATGTTTAAGGCAAAATGCATTTTCATACTGCTAATTGATGCAGTAGCTATTGAAACAGAAAGTTTTTTGTTATCAATAAATATGTCATCACCATCTTGTGTGGTTTTTATTCCATAATCCAGTAATTTGTCTCGTGTAATCATTACTAATATTCTTTGTCTATGATAAGCTAGTTTAAGGTTTCCTGGTTGTTCATCGAAATGTTCTACTATGAAGTTTAACATTAAATCTCCTTTGATATCTAAACCAACATCCTCATAGTCTATTAGGTTATCTCCAAGGATATTCATTGGCCCTATCCAGGATACTATTGTTGAATCTTTGACTTTAAATTCCTGAAAAGCCCATGAAGGGTTTATTTGACTACCATCATATTCGTTTCCATCATTCCATTTTAAGTACTGCATTTTATCACTCTAATTATACTTATATAATTAGGATGTTATAATTCTAATGAATTAATATTAATCAAAAACTAAATGATATAATATACAAATGAGGGGATTTTTAGAATATGACTGTTAGACCAAGATTTTTTATAAAAACTAAGGATAATTTATTTTTTGCAGTAAATAGTTATTATCATCCTACAAGCCATTATATTGCATTTTTAAGATACATTCCAGATATGCAGGGTGAACGTTGTTTAGATGGTGTGAATTATAAGAAGGTGGGAAGTGATGAAGCATATAATTTTATTAAAGAGAATCATCCGGAATACTTGTTTGATTGGAATGTGGAAGATAAAAAAATGATGGGTGTTTTAAAAGAGGATGTTGTTGAAATATTAAGTCCCATAGAAAAATTAAAAGAAATTGTGCAATCTGATGACAATAATGAGCTTTTTTCTAAGATTAGATTACTTTCTTCCACATTTCATGAAAAATGCAATATCAGTTATGATGATATGGGTGTGACTGGTTCAACATTACTTGGATTAGAAAATAATACTTCTTCTGATATTGATTTTATTGTTTTTGGTAAAGAAAATCATGTTAAAGCTATTAGATTATACTCAGAATTAAAAGAAGATGAATATAGTGTGCTTGATAAGATACATGGTGATTATTGGAAGCAGGTATACTGTAAACGTATTAAGGACGATTCTATGAGTTTAGATGAATTCATATGGTATGAATCTAGAAAAAATAATAGAGGTTTGATTAGGGGTACTTTATTTGATATTTTATTCACTAAAAATCCTGAGGAAATATCAGAAATGGATGAAGTAAATTTTAAGCCTTTGGGAAAAATAAGAATAAAATGTAAAATAGTTGATGATTATGAATCATATGATACACCATCTACCTATTATGTATCAAATGTTGAGATTGTAGATGGACCAATAGTAAATATTGACAAGATAGTATCATATACTCATACTTACACAGGTATTGTTAAAAATAATGAAGAAGTAATTGCATCTGGTGTATGCGAAGAAGTTACCCATAAAGACAATACAAAAACATATAACCTAATTGTGGGAACAACCAGAGAATCAATAAATGAATACATCAAATTATATGAAAACCCCTTAGAAAAGAAATAAAAAAATCATAAAGTTTCATTAACTCTATCAATATCAAATTTAGCAGTACTGGCAACGGTCATTACTGCCATTACACCTGCCTGAACAGGATCAGTAACAACCAAATCAGCATGATCCCTAACTGAACCCACCATATTCAAACTTATTACCTTTACACCATAATTATCCTTAATCTCATCAATGGCATCCACAATAGAACCACCCATCAATGAACCAGCTAAAACCAACACACCCACTCTAGATAAGCCACCAACAGCCCGTACAGCTTCAGCTAATTTTTGTTCTCCAGCAAGAGGTATTGTATCAACACTTATACGTTCACCCCTAATGTTATGACGATCAGCTTCTGTTATAGCACCTAATGCTACTTGTGAAACTTGAGCACCACCACCTATTATAATAATACGTTTACCCCATACCTGATCCATTGATGGAGACTGATCAATACCTATTATTTCTGGAAATTTATTTATCTCATTTATAACATCATCCAATGATCCTACTTCATCAAATTCCATGTAAATATGAGCATTACCTGTAGTATCCCCATACATATGAGTATAAACAATATTTATATTTTTTTGTGCTAAAAAATCTGTGACTTTTCTTAAAACACCAGGTTTGTCTATAGATTTTATGTTAATTGCATTTGCCATTTTATCCCAACTATTAAAGATTTAAATCATATATTAGTAGTAATTATTTTATATATTGTTAGAAAATACTTATAATATTTTATATATGGAAAAGTATATTAATTAAAAACAAAAATAAAAAATGTTTTAAAAAAAATAAAGTAATCTTTATATACTACCTTAATGAAAATAATTATTGTGGAAAAAAAAACCACAAAAAACATTAAAATTAATAAAGGGTATTGTTACTTGAGATAGTAAATAAAATATTAAAAGACCCCTAAATATATATTCAAAACAAATAAGGAAAAAATATTCACCATTTGATGAATCTTGAATGACAATATCCTTTGCACATCCCACAATACTAACTTGACATTCTTTTTTTTATATTTT
>CAMNFZ010000059.1 GCA_946537725.1 uncultured Methanosphaera sp. | reverse complement strand
AAGTATCTAATAAGAAATCCGATGCTCAGGTAACAAGTAATAAAAATACAAGCCAAGAAAATAAAAACCCAATTAAAAATTAGATACTGTTGATTTTTTAACAAAAGAAGTACCATAAATAGAATATATCTAGATTAAATATTTAATTTTAATTATTTCAAATAATTTTATTAAAAAAATAAATTATTACCATAATATGTAATTGAAATGTAATAACTTAACAAATAATGATTACATACCATTGTTAGCACATTTAGAATAATATTAAAAATATACTACAACTATCAACTACAGAACACATATAATACAACAAACAGAACACATAATAAACTTATATACAATATCGCGCAATATAAAAAGATTACATAACATAAAACACAATATACTTAACAAAATAACAGAATTAAATAACATTCTAGAAAATAATTTGATTTATCATTTTTAATAGAAAAATATATTATCACTGTTAAATTATAAATATCATATAGTGATTTAAATGAATGAAATTTTAGCAAACTCTAGTATTTATAAAAATTATCAAACTGTAATTCCAAAAAATGTTCGAAAAGAATTTAATGTAACTGAGAATACAGTAGTTGAATGGATAAAAAATGAGAACGGTGAACTTAATATTAAATTTAGAAAGAAAGTAACATTAAAAGATGTTGTGGGAATGATAAAAAAAGAAGATGATATTCAAGACGACTGGGATATAGATCGAGGTGTTTATTTAAATGAATAAAATTTTTATAGATGCCAATTATATCATAGCAATATTCAGAGAAATAGAATCAAATCATGAATTAGCAGTAAAGACATGCGAAACAATATTACAAAACCATGAAGGCTTTATCAGTAACAGCATAATAACGGAAGTAGTAACAATAATGATGATGCGTACAAAAAGTATCGATTTAACACGTAAAGCTTATTACTTCATGATAGATAATTTCACAGTCTTAAACGAATATGAAATAGACAAATATAATGATAAAGTATTCGCAGTATTTGAGAAATACAATAATAATAACTTTAAATTAGGTTTTGTTGATTGTTCAATTGTAGTGCTATCTGAATTTTATAATCTGGATTACGTTGCTAGTTTTGATAAAAACTTCAAATTATTCAAAGAAATAAACTTGTATGAAATGCATGACAACAAAAAATAGTGAAACTTTTAATCCATTACATAATGCTAACTGAATTTTGTATCTGAAATTAATTAACTAATACAATAATGAACAATAATCATGTCTTTTTATCATTTGCATAATTAATCAAAGTAATAACTGGATTAATTGTTCTTTTAGTTCAGGTATTCATATTGTTAAAGTATCCCCCATGATTTTCATATCTACATACTCATAGTCACGTGCATGCATATTTCTCATATTTTTTATGGTTTTCCAAAGAATTTAGGAGGTTGTCCTCTTTAAATTCATCAGATATACTTGTAATAAGTTCACCTATTGTATTATGCACAAATTACATAAGTATTGGAAAGATATGTCTGTTTGGTATAATTCGTAACTATCATTAATATTTCAATATCTTGACAATATTCTATCATTTTGATTGAATTATTCTCCTTGATCATAAAGGAGAACTCCTTCTTTTTGAACGTGCTTTAACAAAATTTTTAGGGGTCTAGAAAAATAGTTATTTTTTACTGCCTATAAACACTTATTTTTTATTATTGAATATTTAATTAATCTTATTTATAAATAATACATTTTATTTTTATTTGGATTTTGATTAAAGGTTTTAATTTACAAAAACAGACCTACAAATGCTTTCTGAAGGACGAATAATCTAGACACCTATATAATTATTTGATTTTGAGAAAAATATGGAGAATATAATTTATTTTGGGATTCAATGAAAAAAAATGGGAGATTTTTAGTCAGACAAATTATAAAAAAGAAGAAATCTTGTAATCTAATAAAATAAAAATAAAAAATAAATAATTGGGAGGTTAATACTATTTTTTCTTGTTTTTAATCAGTTCTTCCATATCATCAAACTGACGGTCCACAAATCTTCTGATTATTGAAACTGCAAGTGTAGCAGTACCCACACCAGATAAGATAAATCCTCCCCAAGCAAGTACCAGTGAATCAAGTTTTCCAATAACACTAGTTCCTGAAGGATCAAAACTGTTACTTGTAAATGCATTTGTAACCATTACAATTGAATCCAAAGGAGAAACATCTTCAACCAACATAGTAAACAGGAAACTAACCAATACTATTGAAAACAAGACTATGATTGTTATTCCAAGACCATTGTTTTCGGTATACTGTACAAATTTACGATAATAAACCTTAATAAAGTACAGGTATCCAATGATATGTAACAGTCCCACTATGATAAATACATATTGTCCAAATATTACATAGGTTAAAGCACCTATTGGAATCATGAAAAACAATAATATTTTATCCTTTACTGAATCCCGTTTCATAGTCCTTACAAGATATAATGAAACTATAATATCTACGAGGGCCATGTAGAATAATCCCCCATTCCACTCAAATATGGAATATAAGATAAGTATTATGAAGATCAGCATCATAGTCAAGTAAAATACCTGTCTCAGATTCTGCACTTCTTCTTTAGGAAAATACTCCAGTGGATTTAGAAACTTGGAATTTTTAAACTGATCTGATGATGTGATCTTATTGACGAGGTAGTTACATGCATATGTTAATACTGCAAAAACACCTATTGCACATAAAATTTGAATAATGCTTATCAATATTGGCATATTTTCCATTATTCATCATCCCCTTCAATTAATCGTTCCAATTCCTTAAATCTTTTGTTGAAATGTTTAACTAGTATTGCTGCTGTTAATGTAGATGCACCTACTCCAGAAATAACATATCCTCCCCAAACAAGCAATAAGCTATTAAGTTTACCTGCAATTGTTTTTCCAAAGATACCATAACCATTACCTGTAAATTCGTTGGATATCATTACAAGAGAATCCACAGCGTTAACGCCTTCAGCATACTGGGTTATGAAGAAACTTAGGAAAATAATCAAAAACAGTACTACGATAGTTATTCCTAAACCATTTGAATTAGTATATTCCATAAACTTGTCAAGACAACGCTTAGCGAAGTATATGAAGACAAGCACGTGAAGTGCATGCATATAAAATACTAAGTAATGATTGAACAATAGGAAACAAAGAGATCCATATGGAACTAGTAACAACCATAAAACCTTATTTTTAACAGAACTTTTATCTAATTTAATGGCAAAATACAATGAAAGTGCTATATCAAGTATTGGGAAAGAATTGTAAAACTCCATTCCTTCACCCATAAATGAATAGAATATAATAACAATACATAATGCCATCATAATGAGATAAAATACCTGTCTAAGAGAATGAACCTCATCCTCTGGTAATAACTCATTAACATCAATAGTACTCAGATAGTTATCTTTTATTTTATCATACACAAAAGAGCAGATTATGGTTAAAACTAAAAAGATAGCAATCACAACTACAAATTGATATATTGTTTCGTATAATACTTCCAAAAAAGTTCACCAACTATTCATTCGTTTATATACATATTTTTCATTCTTAATGTTATTAACATTTTGTATTATCAGAAAATCTGTTGTTATTATGTTCATCCTATGTTTAAACAAATGAACTGTTATTTTAGTAAATATTAGTGTTAAAATATATGAGAAGTTTTTATTCAAAATATGATTTTTTGGAAAAAAAGTGGACTTTATATAATAATATTAAGAAAGATTTTTTTTAATAAATTTTTTTCAGAAGATAATAACTATAATAATAGAATAGGATAATGTTAAATTAAGTAAATTTTTATTTAGAACAGGAACATATAAAAGAAATATATTACATTATTGCTGGTTCAAACATTAATAATTTAAAAAAAACAGAAATAGGAAATTTTAAATTTTATCTTCCCCCCACAAAAAATGAAGAATTTTATTTATTTTTTTGAAACTCTTCATATGCTTTTTTTAGTGAATTGAATTTTCAATTTAATCCCTGCTTATTTATCTTGTTCAAATGGAACATCATTTTTTTTATATCTGCTTTAAATCATCTAAGTTCAAATATGATTTAATTAAACCTTTTCCAATTCTTCTTCAGCTTCTATTTTATCAATATGTTTCTCATATTCATTTAACAAGCGTTCTATAACATCATTATATGTATCTCCCATCTTTCCTAGCTTACTTAATCGTTTATGAACATCTTCACTAACTCTAACTGCTTTCATTGCATTAGAACTCATATGACCACCATTAATAATTGTTTATTATATTATATGAAGTTACTTATTATAATATATGTATCTTTTAACACTATATTACTTATATGAAATTAATTACTTGATGAAGATTAGTAATATTATTACATAAATTCAGAAGATTAGAAATATATTAATTAACAAAGCATAATATATAGAAGTTTCTAATATTTGTAAACTTAGCAAAAAAGAACAATTATGGGAATTATATAAAATGAAACATATAGAAGATTTTGAAAAACCGCCTAGAGTATCATTGAGAAGAAGCTTAATAATATTCATAGGAAATATAATCGGAATGTATCTGGTTAGTTATTTTCAATTGGGAGTAAGTATAAGCCACTTCAATGACATTGCATTATTCGTCATATACATAAGTGTAATAAATGCACTCCTATGGCCAATACTAACAAGAATACTAATGCCATTTCTTGTCCTAACATTCGGAATAGGAACCCTGATACTCAACGGAGTGCTGCTACAATTCATAGGACCCTCCTTTGGAATACACGTTAATGGACCTGCAGTAATATTAGCACCACTGGCAATGGCATTTGTAACAACAGCACTATCCACAATATTAACTATTGAAGACGAGGGATCATATTACAGATCCGTTTTCAGAGATGCAGAAAAGAAAAGAAAAGAAACAACCAAGGATTACCCTGGACTAATAATTGTAGAAATTGACGGTCTTGCATATGATGTGCTGAAAGAAGCAGTAGAAAAGGGATTCATGCCTACAGTTAAATCCATGATGGAAAATACTCATAAACTTAGAATGTGGGAAACTGACCTGTCATCACAGACAGGTGCAAGTCAGGCAGGAATATTACACGGAAACAATGAAGACATCACAGCATTCAGGTGGATTGAAAAAGAAAACAACAACCAAATGATGCAATGCTCAGGAGTAACTAAAGTAAAAGTACTTGAATCAAGAATTTCTGATGGTGACGGATTGCTTGTAGACAATGGTGCAAGCAGATCAAACCTGTTCTCAGGAGATACGGACAACGTAATTTTCACATTTAGTAAAATATTAAACCTCAGAAAATTATACAACCAAGCTTGGTTTTCAGTGTTCTCAAATCCAAGTAACTTTGCACGTATAGTCTGTTTATTTTTAAGTGAAATGATACTGGAAATAATTTCACAAATAAAACACGTTATAAAGAACATCAGGCCAAGAATTAGTCGCGGAATAACATATATTCCAGTAAGAGCTGCAACCAATGTATTCATGAGAGAAATCAACACATCCACCCTTATTGGGGATATGATGGTTGGAGACATAGACGTAGCATATTCCACCTACCTGGGATATGATGAAATAGCTCATCATTCAGGGGTTCGTGATGAAGACTCATGGTATGCTCTGAAGGGAATGGACAAACAGATTGAACGTTTAATGAAGACAAACAAATACACTCCACGTAAGTATCAGTTCGTAATCCAGTCCGATCATGGACAGACAAATGGTGCAACATTTAAACAAAGATACGGACAATCATTTGAAGATTTTGTTAAATCATTACTTCCGAGCAACATGAAAATGTTTGCAAAGATGACATCCAATGAAGACCATTATGCAGAATCATTCATCCCGTTCTCAAAAAAGAATGATGACCTAATGGTTAAAGGAGAACAGGAAAAACTTGGAGATTCAGAAGTAATCGTTCTTGCATCAGGAAATCTTGCAATGATATACTTAACTCAGTGGAATTATAGATTAACCTATGAAGAAATACAGAAATTCTTCCCGGAACTAATACCAGGAATTATTAACAATGAATATATTGGATTCATAGTAGTTAAATCATCCGAAAAAGGAAACATGGTAATTGGTAAAAATGGTACCTACTACTTGGACACTGATGAAATTGTTGGAGAAAATCCTCTTGAAGGATTTGGTAAAAATATTGCAAGACATGTTAAAAGAAACGTTTCCTTCAAGTACACACCTGACCTATTAGTCAACAGTTTCTATGATGAGGAAAAAGATGAAGTTTGTGCTTTCGAAGAACTGGTTGGAAGCCATGGAGGAGCCGGAGGAAGCCAGTCAAGACCATTCATACTTTACCCTAACACTTGGAATATAAGTGATGAAGAAATTGTAGGTGCCGAAAGCATTTACAGAATATTAAAAGATAATCTAAAAAAATTAAAAGAAAAAAGTGGGGATTAAAAAAAAAAGATCCCCTAATATATTTTCTTATATTCTCCCCATCATTCACTTAACATAGTAACCTATTACCAATAAAAACTAATTTTATATACCTTTCAACAGTATTGACTTTGTTTAAATATAAGATTTATAATAACATTTTATAGAGGAAACATTTTATCCTCAATTATATTATGAGGCATATATTATGAAATATGTAAATTTCAATCCACAAATTCATGACATGAATAAAATTGCAACATTTCGATATAATGTAGACTTCAGAACCTATGACAAGATTTTTAATTCAAAAGAAAAAGCTATCAACGCTATTAAAAAAAGCCTTAAAAAAGATGACTGTATCAAAGTTATTTATGATAATGAAAAGATTGTTGGGATGATAATTACATATACTCATGATAAACAACCAAAATTAGGTTTTAACTCCTTAAAACTGTTACTTGTTGGCATATTAGATTATTTTGTAATATGTGACATTAAAAAAGATGATCTTTACATTGCAGAAATAGCCATTGATGAAAATCAAAGATCAAAGGGTTATGGAACACAGGTTATTAATGATGTTATTACTTATGCAGAAAACAACGGTTATAAAAGAGTTATTTTAGATGCTGATTTCAGAAATCCGAAAGCCAAGGCATTATATGAAAGATTAGGATTTAAAGTTTTTAATAAAAAATCTTTTTTAAAAAGAGGCATGTACAATATGGAGTATAAACTCTCATAAAAATCCAATAATTCTATTTTTCTGATTTAATTATTTTATGGATTTTTTTGGTTTGCTTATGTTTATAATGGATTAAGTGCTTTTTTTCTTCAATACCTACCCACGAAAGAAGCATGCTTTTTAGAAAAAGTATCATATATATATATTTTTCATAGGGTACTTGAGTTAAGTGTATGTGAGTAATGTTGTTTGTTTCTCTGTTTTTGTTAGAAGCAATTGTT
>CAMNFZ010000058.1 GCA_946537725.1 uncultured Methanosphaera sp. | reverse complement strand
ACAATCCAACAATAATATGCAAATACGTCTAAACTCCAACCTTTAATCATTTTCATAAGTAATTTAATAGCAAGATAACCGAATACTACTGATGATATGAAACCTGCCAGTAAAACAGTTAATGGAATATCAAGAGTAGCAATATCTTTTACCTGAATTAATCCTGCACCAACAACTGCCGGAACAGACAATAAAAAACTGTATCTTGCAGCATATTCTCTTTCAAGTCCAAGACATAAACCTGATGCTATTGTTGAACCGGACCTTGAAATACCGGGCAGAACAGCTAAACCCTGGGCAATACCAATAATTATTGATTGCATGAATGACATATTCTTAGCAGTTACACTTCCTCCTGAATGTCTTTCGGAGTAATATAACATTAAACCAGTAATTATAAGGAAAAATCCGATAAATATTGTTCCCCTGAATGTTGTTTCAATAGCATCCTTTAACAGTATCCCTATAAAGGCTGTTGGTATGGAGCCTACTATGATTAACCAAGCAAAACGTTTTTCAGGTACTATTTTTAGTTCTTCCCTGAACTTGTCAAATCCTTCCGTTAAGTCAATAAGGCTAAGTATGAATCCTTTGATTAAATTTATTATATCCTTATAGAAGAAACTGAAAATTGCTACCAATGTTCCTATATGTAATATAGTGTCAAACTCAAGTCCTGTCTGAATTCCCAGTAAATGTGGAATTAATGCCAGATGACCTGAACTGCTTATTGGTAGAAATTCACTTAGTCCTTGCACAGCACCTAATATAATAGCACTGATAATATCTAAAATAATAATCACTCCCTTAAGTTAATATTCTATGGTGATTAGGTAAAAAAAGTATAAAAGTAGAATTAGGTTATATGAAGTCTAACCAACCATACTTGTCTTCTACTTTGTTGTTAATAATGTCAAATAAGTTGTCCTGTAATTCTTTTGTGATAGGTCCACGTTTTCCTTCACCAATTGTTATCTGGTCAACACTTCTAATTGGTGACAGTTCTGCTGCTGTACCTGTGAAGAATAATTCATCTGCAGTGTAAACTCTTTCTCTTGGTATGCGTTCTTCTCTTACTTCATAACCTAAATCTTTAGCTATTTGAATAACAGTATTTCTTGTAATACCATTTAATACGCTTGAACCAATGTCTGGTGTGTATATTACACCATTTTCTATCATGAATAGGTTTTCTCCACTACCTTCACCAATGTCTCCATTGTAGTTAAGGACTATGCTTTCACTGTATCCGTTTGCTACTGATTCCATTTTTGCTAGTTGTGAGTTCATGTAGTTTGATCCTGCTTTTGCCATGTTTGGCATAGTATCAGGTGCCATTTTTCTCCATGTTGATGTGCAGATGTCAATACCTTGTTCTAATGCATCTTCACCTAGGTATTGTCCCCATTCCCATGCTGCAATAACTGTTTCCATAGGACAGTTCAATGGGTAAACTCCTAATTCTTTATATCCTCTAAATGCTATTGGTCTAATATAACATGAAGTTAAATTGTTTGCTTTTACTGTTTCTTTTACTGCATCACATAGTTCATCAAGTGTGTATGGAATATCCATTCTATATACTTTTCCTGAGTTGATTAATCTTTTCATGTGATCGCGTAGTCTAAATACTGCAGGTCCTTTTTCGGTATCATAACATCTTAAACCTTCGAATACACTTGAACCATAGTGTACTACGTGTGATAATACATGTATCTGTGCATCTTTCCAGTCTACTAGTTCACCGTTAAACCAAATTTTTCCTGATTCATCGAATGCCATTTTATTAATTCCTTTAAAATTTTTCTATATGTTATTATCTCTCTTCTTTATAGTATAATAATTTTTCAGTTTTTAAATGTTTTTTATGTTATTTTTTCTTTTTTGTTGTTGTATTTTTTTTAACTAATTACTCTAACCGTAACCTTTATATACTATGAGTTATATACTATAGTATAGTCTGACATGAAGACTACTAAACTATTTTACATAAGGGCTGGTGGTCTAGGGGTATGATACCTCCCTTACAAGGAGGGGATCAGGAGTTCAAATCTCCTCCGGCCCATTTTACTTAAAATCATAATTCTATTTTTAAAGAGATTATTTGCTGTAACAATTTTTTGGTTTTAAACTTATTTTCTAATTAATGAAATATTATTATACAATAAAAGTTTTAATAGAGTACATTATAATAATTCATCAGGATAACAAAATTAATTTAAGAAAATATATGATAATCTAATTTAAACTAATCATTCTAATTAAAATATTATTTACAACATACGTTAAAATAGTGATAAGAATGGATGTTAAAAAAGTTCTAAGAAACAATTGTCCTATTAAGGAGACAGTAGACATAATTAATAGGAAATGGACTGTTATATTATTATGGGATATGTTCAATGGATATGAACATTTCAATGAATTTAAGGAAATTAATTCAGAACTTAGCAGTAACGTTTTGTCAGATACACTTAAATTTTTAATAGAAAATGAACTGGTTAATAAAATAAGTACTGAAACTAATAATACAAGATATGTTTTAACAGATAAGGGAAGATCATTGAATAAGATAATGTATGAATTAGGTGTTTATGGTATTCAATCAGAAGATTATGAGAATTGTCGTGAAGAAATAAAAAAATATTTCAAAGAAATATTTGAAATATAATTATTTATTTTTTAAGTGAATCCTTTGCAATATTAACTCCCATTTCATAAGCTGCTTCTAAATCTTTAGGAAATTGTGTTTCTTTTTGTTGTTTTTTGTCTTCCTCATCAAACCAGGTGTTAACGTATTTTGAATAGTCATCAAATTGGTATGTGTTATTTACTTTAAGTGAATAAGGTTTGGTGAATACACGTCCCAGGAATGATTCTTCTAAGAAGTCAAATACTGTGTTGTAAAATGGAAATGCAGGATTGTCTGTTTTAATGTTCATATCATATATAATTCCTGTTGGCATACGTTTTTCTGTAATGTCTATATCTGCATAAGGGAACTGTGGGAAACATAATCTTTCTATAAATGCCCGTAGCATACCATTAATATCTGCAAAGTATACTGGTGCTCCAAAGACAATACCGTCACAAGTACGCATATCCTCTAGTATGTCCTTAATGTCATCGTTTACTGGACATGTTCCATAAAAAGGACCTTCTTTTTGTTTACAGAGGAAACATGATCTGCAACCAGTATAGTTTAAATCATATAAATCTATTTTTTCTATTTCAACATCCTCTATTGTATCTTTTAGTGTGTCTTTTATTCCTTCAATTGCTTTATCTAGTAATTGGCTTGTATTATATTTTTTTCTTGGACTGCTGTTAATAACATAAAATTTCATAATATATTACTTCCTATTATTATCATTATATTATGATAAAAATTATTTAAATACAGAAGTTCGTTCAAACTAACTGGGATAATGATTATTAATCTTAACAGCAGTTATATAATAAAAATAATTAAGGTATATTCATAAAACAATTATAATTTTAAAAGAATAAGATAAAGTTTAGGGAGAAAAAAAAAGTAAATTAGACGGTTAATGTCATTATGGATATGACTATACTGATGAATAATATTATGCTTCCCTTGAACATTACATTGGACAGGTTCCTATCCACTAATATTAAACCGCCGTAACAAACGATAGCACTTGCAACAATCTTTCCAACACCAGTGAATGGACCATTTGTCAACCTGTTTAATATAAATGAAATCAATGAAGCAATTATAACTAATACTACTAAATATAACATACTGTGTTCAGAGAAGAATTCCAAAAGGTTATCAATATTTATTGAAGGAAGTTTACTTCTAATATCTGGTGTCCTGCTGGTAGCACTGCTTAAATAACTTCTTGGCTGACTATAAGAAGAACTCTGGTACTGGTTTACACTACTGTTATCCATATTTCTTGAAAATCTTCCAGAGAATATTGCATGTGAATTGTTTCCCCTATTTGGACTTAAACTTGCAGGTCTGGATGATGAAGTTTCATAGTAATAATCATCATAATCAAAGTCATCTTCATCTACAACAGGCTCAGAAACCACTGTCTGTTTTTTAGAGTAATTCTTTGCAATTTTCATTAATCCCTTTTTGTCAACTAATTTAATGTTCCTTTTCTGAGCATATACTGCTGCACCATGAGAAAACGTGTTAGTACAGAAAATTAAAATTTTAGAAGCCCCTACAAGTTTAGCAGCTTTTTCCATTTCCTTAAGCACATCTAATCCAACTTTCCATGGTTCTTCATAATTTTTACATGCAACTACTACACTTACTTCTCCTACTGAAGTTTTTAAAGTTCCATATATGTCAATAACAATATTTTCCACAGAATAATTTGTTATTGTGTTAAATCCACTATCTTCCATAATAGTGGCAATAAACTTTATTAAACGTTGTTTTTCCAATATTCTCCCTCTTTATCATTGTTTTATATTGAAATAATTACATATCCTATTAGTATAATTATCAAGTACTTTATAATTATTATTGATTTATACTTTATTTTTTAAAGTATTATAATTTAACTATTAAAATTAATATTAAGTAAAAGTATATCCCATAAATAATAATATGAAAATTTTAATAACAAATGATGATGGAGTAAATTCAGACGGAATCAGAGCATTAAATAATGCAGTAAAGGACTTGGCAGAAACAACAGTAGTAGCACCAGCACAACAACAAAGTGGTGTGGGACATGCAATAACACTCATGAAACCATTAAGGGCAATACCAACAAAAATAGATGAAGACACAGAAGCATATGCAGTAACAGGAACACCAACCGATTGTGTGATATTAGGATCAAAGAACCTGATGCAGGAAGAACCGGATCTTGTAATATCAGGAATTAATGTGGGAGAAAATCTTGCAAAATCAATAACAACCTCCGGAACACTAGGAGCAACATTTGAAGCAGCATATTTTGGAATACCTGCAATAGCTGTTAGTTTACAAGTAAAACATGAAGAACTAAAATTCAAGGACGGAGTAAAAAGCATAGATTATACTTTTGCAGAAAAAATAGTGAAAAAACTGGTTAAAAAAGTAATAGAACATGGCATGCCTGAAGGAGCAAATATACTTAACCTAAACATACCTGCACACCCAGTATCTGATGAGATAATACAGGTAAAACTAGCAAACAAGATGTATGATACTGATGTGGAAAAAAGAATAGATCCCTATGGAAATCCATATTACTGGATAGTAGGCGGATTAATAATGGAGGAAGATGGAGAAACTGATGTTCACACATTACGCGTTAAAAACAAGTCAACTATAACTGCACTATCAACTGACATGACAACCAATATTGATTTAAGTAAATGGTTAACTGATTAAAAACTATTTAATCACATTAATCCCCATAATATTATCTTTTTTTTCTCGAGCAATGTCATATGCGATGTAGCTACTTCCAAGTGCACCACTTCGGCTAGTTAAAACTTTTACTGGTGCAAGACGTCTAACTTTTCTGGTAATCATTTCACTAATGTTAATTGGATCTGTCATTGTACCTCCTGAACCGGTCAGTACAATTCCGTCAATATCATTTTCCATAATTCCATATAATCCATAAATTTCCATTACTACACTCATTACCAAGGAATCAATAGCCAGCAGTGCATTTTCATCATTATTGGATGCTTTGGTTATTATGTCGTTTTTGATATTGTTGATTTTTGAATCTACTTTTGCAATTTTTGAAATTCCTGCGTGGGAGAAGCATTCGTTTGCTGTTTTTTTGCCTTCATCAATCATTCGTATCATGTCAAGATCCAGTGGTCCGTGGATAAATCCCATAGCACCGATACATGCATCTACTGCTCCTCGGATAATTCCATCTTCTACTAGTATGCATACTGTATTGGAGCTTATGTCTGCAATTATCATGTTCTTCCAGCCGGTTATATTGTATGCATAATATGTGAGGCTGACTTTTTCGCTGCTTGCACAATGGGAGTAACTTGCCCTGAAACGTGGGTCTAGGAATGTTGAATCTCTGTGTAGTCCTGGTATTAATACTGATGGGATGTTTAATGATAGTATGTCATCGTATACTTTGCTGCCTCCACCGGTTACTTTGCCGGCACCATTTATTGATTTTATGCCTCTGTCTGTTACCTTGGTGATGGGGGTGATTTCTGTGATTGAATCTCCCATGGCATATGTGATGGCTGATAATTTAATCTTTTCAATGTCAACATGTTCTGTTACAGTATCCTTAAAATTCACTTCATTATTTGATAACTTGTTCCTGTTTAGTTTAAAAAAAGCAGTTTCTTCCTTATTTTCATCAATCAATTGGAAACTAACTGCAGTAGTTCCATGATCCATACCCATATAATATTTCATATAATTATTTTTTTAAAGAATATGATTTATTTATTATGGTGAGTTTCCAAAAATAGTATAATTATTATGTTGGTGGTTAAAGTAAAATAAAGAATTATAGGTGGTGAACCTATTCTTCTTTTTCTAATCCACAAGCGGTTCTTAAGTTTTTACCAACTTTTTCGATTAAAAGTTCTCCTTCTAATCTTCTTTGTGCGTAGAGTTTAGGATATGCGCTTGCTCCTTCTACAGCAAATTCTGTTGCAAATGTACCATCTTGGATTTCTTTTAAGATTTCTTTCATGTTAGCTTTTGCTTCTTCAGTGATGATTCTGTCTCTTCTGGTTAATCCACCAAATTCTGCTGTGTTACTTACATCTTGCCACATGTTTTTGAAACCTTTTTCATAGATTAAGTCGATGATAAGTTTCATTTCGTGACAGGTTTCGAAGTAAGCCATTTCTGGTTGGTAACCTCCTTCAACAAGGGTTTCAAATCCTGCTTTGATAAGTGCGGTTAATCCACCACAGAGAACAACTTGTTCACCGAATAAGTCTGTTTCTGTTTCTTCTCTGTATGTTGTTTCAATTACACCTGCTCTTGTAAGACCTACTGCTTTTGCCATTTCTATTGCAATGTCGAATGCTTCACCGGTTGCATCTTGTTCTACTGCAATTAAACCTGGTATACCGAATCCTTCTTCGTAAGTTTGTCTTACTTTGGATCCTGGACCTTTAGGTGCAATCATTGTCACGTTTACATCTTCAGGTACTCTTATACGTTTGAAGTGTATGTTGTATCCGTGTGAGAAGGATACTGTGTTTCCTGATTCTACGTAAGGTTTGATTTGGTTTTCATATACATCTTTTTGAAATTCATCAGGAATTAATATGTGTATAATATCTGCTTCTTTTGCTGCTTCTTCAATTGTTTTAACTGTGAGGCCGTCTGCTTCAGCTTTTTTCCATGAGCTTCCACCTTCACGTAAACCCATAACAACGTTTAATCCGCTGTCATGCATGTTTAATGATTGTCCTCTACCTTGACTACCGTATCCAATAACTGCAATAGTTTTTCCTTCTAAAACATTTGTATTTACATCGTCGTCGTAATATACTTTCATTTTATCGAGTACTCCTTTAATTTATAAATTTTATCTAGATAAT
>CAMNFZ010000057.1 GCA_946537725.1 uncultured Methanosphaera sp. | reverse complement strand
ACAAAACATTTATATACTACTTTATCTAAACTATTAGTATCGGAAGTGTTCTTCCTACTTCCGTTATATTATAAAAAAAATATAATCAGTAGGAAAATAAAAGATATAAACAAAAGAAGCATAACCGAAAAATAATAAGTATATGGAGGATTTTTATTGGTAGCAGAATCGTTACTAAACACAGGAGACACAGCATGGATTTTAATATCCACTGCATTAGTTATGATTATGACCCTTCCAGGGTTAGCATTATTCTATGGAGGAATGAGTAAAAAGAAAAATGTTTTAAACACTATGTTCTTATCCTTAACCTCATTTGCAATAGCAAGTGTTTTATGGGTATCTTTTGGTTACCAATTCGCATTTGGTCAAACAATAAATGGATTTATAGGCATACCAACTAATTTCTTCCTATCAGGAATAGGATTGGATATGCTTCATCCAGATACAGGAATACCTGAATTATTATATGTTGCATTTCAAGCAACATTTGCTGCAATAACAGTAGCATTAATTTCAGGTGCAGTAGTAGGACGTATGAAAGCAAAAGCATGGATGGTTTTTGTATTAATTTGGTTAACATTGGTATACATACCAGTAGCACACTGGGTATGGGGTGGAGGTTGGTTATTCCAATTAGGAGCTTTAGACTTTGCAGGTGGAGCAGTTGTACATCTTAACTCGGGTATAGCAGCACTGGCATTAATTATAGTATTGGGACCTAGAAAAGATCAAAGATTATTACCTCATCATTTAGGATACGTAGTGATAGGAGCCGCACTGTTATGGTTCGGATGGTTTGGATTTAACGGAGGATCAGCATTAGCAGCAAATGGATTAGCAGCAAATGGTTTAATAACAACCAATGTTGCAGCAGCAACTGCCATGATTGGATGGATTTTAATAGATTTATGGAAATCAGGAAAACCAACAGTATTGGGAGCAGCAACAGGTGCTGTAGCAGGATTAGTGGCAATCACACCTGCAGCAGGATTTGTAGATGTTCCTGCATCCATAATAATAGGATTTACAACAGTATTCGTATCATACTTTGCTATATCATATCTAAAACCAAAACTTGGTTATGATGATGCATTAGATGCATTTGGAGTTCATGGTTTATCTGGAACTTGGGGTGCAATTTTAACAGGAGTATTTGCATCACCAGCAATTGGAGGAATAGCTGGATTAATATATGGAAATCCATACCAAGTAATAATACAAATTATTAGTATTGTGGCAGTTGCCATTTATTCATTCATATTAACATATGTAATTGCTAAAGTCTTAGACAAAATAATGGGAATAAGAGTAGATGAACAAACTGAAACAGAAGGTTTAGATGTAAACGAACATGAAGAATTAGGTTACAGAATATAATAGGAACAGGATAATATGAAACAGATAACAGCTATTATACGACCGGAACGGTTAGATGCAGTTAAAGATGCGTTAGAAAAAGTGGATAGTCATGGAATAACCGTAATGGATGTGAAAGGTAGAGGTGAACAGTTAGGTATTGAAGAAAAATATCGTGGAAAAAGTTACAGAATTGATCTTTTACCCAAAGTTCAGATAGTTACAGTTGTTCATGATAGTGCTGTAGATGAGGTGGTGAATATCATTTCTGAAGCTTCACGTACGGGACATATTGGTGATGGTAAAATTTTCATTACTAATGTAGAGGAAGTGATTAAAATTAGAACTGGTGAACGGGGTGATGATGCATTGTAATTAATAAAAAAAAATATTTACAATAGTTAAAATCTCCTTAATCACCCCAAAATTCTTAATTTTCTCACCCCCCCCCCATATTTTTAATCTTTTGATTAAATTTTCACCACCAGTAATTTAATTTCTCAATTTAAGATATAACCTCCTTTTTATTTTTTTTAAAAAAAAGGTTATGAGTATATCCGAAAAAAAATGTTAAGATATATATGATTTAAATAATATTATTAAAAAATAGTAGGAGTATTAAAAAATTAAAAGATAGACTTATTCAAAGTCTATTCCTGTAATTCTTAATCCACCATAATGAGATTTGTATTTGATATTTAAACCTATGAGTAGTGGGGTGATTTTTTCGATCATTCTTGCTTTTTCTAATTTACCACAATCAATACATTTAATTCCAGGTATTTTTTCAACTAATTCTTTTACTTGTGCTTTGGCTTCATTGTTATCTCCTGCAATTAAACAGTCACAGTCTATTGGTTCTGGTATATTTTCTAGTTGGGAATTACTTACGTTATTGAATCCTGCAACTACTTTTACTCCTGTTTTTTTAAGTATTTTTGCTGTTCTTTCTGCTGCTGAACCTTCCATTAAATTTACGAATCTTGCTGGTGATCCTCCAATAGCTGTTTCTAATGGGACTGTAGCATCAATTAATACTTTTTCTCCTACAAAATCTTTTATGGATTGTAATGTTGCTTTTTGTGCTGCTAAAGGTACTGTTAATACTAATATTTCTCCTTCTTTTGCTGCATCTTCATTAGACATTCCTACCATGTTGATGTTTTCATAATCTTTTAATAAGTCTAATGTTTCTTCTACTTTTGTTAATGCTTTTTCTTCTTTTCTACTGCCTATTATTACTTCTTCCCCTGCAATTGCTAATCTTTTTCCTAAGTTTAATCCTTGTGAACCAGTTCCACCTATTATTGCTACTTTCATATTTTTTTTACCTCACATTTTATGATAAATATTTATCATTATTAATCATGATAATATTTTATTTATTATCATATATACATTTTAGTATTATCATTTAGAAAAAAACAAAAAAATTTTATATATTATTAAATTAGTTACTAAGATATTAAAATATACTTCAAATATAAATTAGCAGAACTATGCAAAAATATAAAGGTCAATTTAAGATTCAATACTTAATTTTGTACTCTACATGTTATTAAATGAGTAATTAATGCTATTGTCAAGACGATACTCAAATATTCTAACGAATTAATGAATATGTTTGTATTATTAGTTGCAAAGCCAATATTTCCAGTAATGTGATTAATGTAATCCACATCCATGAATGAGATGATACCAAATATACTGATAATAACTGTTATAACTTGTTTTACTCGAATAGTAATGTTATATAACATTTTGTTCAAGTTTTGTCCTAAATGTATGGAAACAAATATTAAAGTAATATATGCCAATATTTTATGTAAATAGTTTGTTATTATCAGATGAATGTTTAAAATTGGTATTAATTGACTAGATAATAATCCTAATATCATTGTTGCTGAAAAGGTTATTAATAGAAGAATATTGGTAAAATACAATATTTTCCTATTTTTTCCAGATATTGATTTTATATACTTCCTGTTTTGAAGTAAATGAATTATAAGTAACAGAATTAAGAGAATCCCAATTATTTCATGTAATTCTGGTGTTAAGTAAGCTTTAGAAAATTCCAGTATAGTTAACACCAATAATAATATATTTATAATTACACGTTTTATCATATATCCACAACATTATATTATAATCCCTGTTCTTTTAACCATTGGATAGTTTGTTGTTTTCCTTCTGCTGTCCTTGCTGTTTGTCCTTGTATGTTTAATCCATTAGTATTTACTTTGGAAGATGATAATTTTTGAGCTATTTTTGAATAAGTTCCGGCATCTTTTGATCCTTCATGTGTATTGAATAGTAATACAGTTTTTCCGTCAAGTTTGTTTTCTTCAAGGAATGTGTTAATAATCATTGGTGTGTCACCATACCATATAGGATATCCCAAGATTATTGTGTCATATTTGTCTATATTATCTATTTTTCCTTCAATTTTTGGTCTTGCATTTTCTTGTTGTTCTGTTTTTGCTATGTTGAGGCATTCATCATATCCTTCAGGATATTTTTTAACAGGTACTATTTCATACGAGTCTGCTTTAAGGTATTCTTTTATGTATGAAGCTATCATTGCCGTATTTCCTACTTCAGTATTTCCAACATTATAGTTTTCCCCAGTTCTTGAGAAGTACACTACAAGTATCTTACTATTTTCTGAATATTTTTCATTTAATATGTTATTAGCTGTTGTCTCTTCTGATGTTGCTGCATAACTACTTGTTATTACACAACCAAGTATTAAGCTTATAATCATGATACTTATTATTTTTTTGTTCATAGATTAAACTCCTTAGGTTTATTATTTTATTTTGTAAATTTATTTTATGAAATAGACATTAGCATTGATAATTTATGGGAAAAAATATGAGTTTACTATGTTCCTTTTTATCAATATAACCATTTCAAGTATCAAATAGTTTATTCATCACAAATCCCACTAATGTTGTTGAATTTGATATATAAAAATGTCAAGGCAATTCCTATGACTTCAGGACATATTTATTAATAAGTTTTTCATGATGAATACCTTACTTATAATTTATTTAAAACAATATTAATTAATAAATGTTTCATTTACTAATTAAATAAAATAGAAAGAATATCTTTAAAAATGTTTAAAAATTTGAAATTTTTGATAAAAATAGAAAAAAAATAGTAAGAAAAATTATGATTCATCTAACAAATCATGTATTTTATATGTGCATTTTTTTACTGTTCTTGCAGCGTCAAAAAATTCATTTCGTTCATATTTATTCATACGTACAGGAACAATTTGCTGAATACCTCTTTTACATAGGATTACTGGTACTCCTAGTGATACATCATATACTCCTTCTACTTCTCCTTCTAGGTATGTACTTACTGTTAAAATTTTCCTACTATCATTTATGATTGTACGTATAAGGTTACTTATTGCATATGAAGGACCATATTCTGTTGCTCCTTTTTTCGATATGATGTTTCCACCAGCATTTCTAATTTTACTTACCAATTCAGATGATTCTAAGTCAGTTGATTGAGTAAAATAGTTTAAAGGAATACCACCAATTGTAGTTGAACTTAAAAGAGGAACCATGTGATCCCCATGTTCTCCTATAACCCTTGTATGTATTTCACCACTATGTATCTTAAAATGTTTTGAAAGAATTGTTTTTAATCTTAAAGAATCCAAGTGATTTCCTAACCCGATAACCCTTGTTTTTTCAAAACCAGAATATTTTAAGGCTATTGATGTCATTACATCAACAGGATTAGTAACTATTAAAATAATAGAATCTGGAGCATATTTTGCTATGGATTGTGCATATTCTTTTATAATTTTAGCATTAGGAACTGCTAAATCAAGTCTAGTATATCCATCTTTACGAGGAACTCCTGAAGTGATTAAAACTATTTTAGAACCTGCTATGTCTTCTATATTAGATGATGCTGTCAGTACACTTTCTATGTCTTCTGCAGCTAACGCATCATACATATCAAGTACTTCTCCTATTACCCTATTATGACTACTCTCCCTGGAGTACATCACTATTTCATCTATTACATCCTCTCTTGCTAATGTAAATGCTACATTTTTTCCTATTGTTCCTGATGCTCCAATGATTGATATTTTAACCATAAATTCCCTCCCCATAAAATTATTTAATATTGAAAATTAATCTATTAATATTTATTTAATTCATAATATTAAAAGATTTCCAAAGAAGAGAATAAAAAGTTGAATAAAAAATGATTAAAAATAATCAAAAAATAAAGAGAATATTAATTTTTTAAAGAAAATATTGAAAAAAATATAGAAATAAAAAAAGTTTTTAGAAAAACTAACAAAATCATTATTGTTCTAATTTATCTAAAAATGTAAGAGCATTTGCTTTAATATAACCACTTTCATCATTTTCAGCAAGATACTTCAAAGTTTCAATAGCTTCATCCCCCCCAATATTTCCTAAACCAAATACGGAACCGGAACGAACAAAACTTTTTTCATCTTTAGCTGCTTTAATAAATACATCTAAAGTATCAGGTCTTGCAATTTTACCAAGAGCCCATATTGCTCCACCACGAGCCCTCCAATTTTCATCATCAATAACAGTTAATAATGGTTCAACTGCATCTTCACCATAATCTGCAAGAGCAGAACTGGATTGTCTTCGTATCCATTTATTTCTATCATTCAATAGTTTAACAAATACTTCCATAGAACTAGGATCTTTTAAATCCCTTAATAATTCAACTATAGTTAAACGAGTGTTTTTAGGATAATCAACATTTAACACTTCTTCATGTAATACTTCAATTTCATCAGGCATATACATAGCTATAGTACTTTCAGCTTCTAATCGTACAAAGTCATCATCATCATTTAAATTTTGAATAGCATTTACTATTTCTTCTTTACTCATAATAATCACAAAATAATTTTAAAATTTATGTTCTTAAATTATTATAATATTTAGAATCCGATAATATAAATAATTAATTAATGATAAAGAAGTATATAAAAACGAATTAATAGGAGAAGAAACTTTGTTTAAAATAACAACTATCCCCGGTGATGGAATCGGAAAAGAAGTGATGAAACCCACTTTAGAAATTCTGGAAACAATTAATGCCCAATTCGATTTCATACCACAAGAAGCAGGTGCAGAATGTTTTAAAAAATATGGTACAAATTTACCTGCTGAAACCATAAATTCTTGTAAAAATAGTGATTCAACATTATTTGGAGCAGTTACATCCATCCCTGAACAAAAAAGTGCTATTGTTACTTTAAGAAAGGAATTAGATTTATACATAAATCAAAGACCAATCAAATCATATACCAACCCAAACATTAATTTTACAATAATAAGAGAAAATTCTGAAGGATTATACTCACACTTAGAAGAGGATTATGGTAACGAAAGTATAGCAATAAGAAAAATTACTCACAAAGCATCAGAAAGAATATGCGACTATGCCTTCGAATATGCGTTAAAAACAAATCAAAAAAAAGTAACAGCAGCCCATAAAGCAAATGTATTACCATTAACAGATGGCGTTTTTAAAAAAGCATTTTACAATATGTCAAAAAAATATCCTAATTTAACTGCAAATGATTACTACATAGATGCTATGGCAATGTACTTAATTACCAATCCATCACAATTTGATGTTATTGTTACTACAAATTTATTTGGAGATATTCTATCAGATGAAGGCGGAGGATTACTGGGAAGTCTTGGTTTAATCCCCTCAGCAAATATTGGAAAAAATAATGGATTATTTGAACCAGTACACGGATCAGCACCAGATATTGCCGGATTAAATAAGGCAAATCCTATTGCAATGGTATTATCAAGTTGTTTAATGTTAGAATTTTTAAACATGCATGAAGAAGCAAAAAATATCCAAAACATTATTGAAAGCATAATTAAGGAAGGTAAAATTAAAACACCAGACCTTGGTGGTACAAACAGTACACAGGACATGTGCGATGAAATAATCAGAAAACTTTAAAAGTTAAAGGGATGAATAATAATTTAAAAAGAGAAAAAAAAGAATGAATAAATTTATAAACTTATAAATAGAAAAATATAAACAACTATTAAATTTTTTATTCATACAATTTTTTTTGAAGAAAAGATTTGTATACACATTTGTGATAATAAAATATGCTCTTAATGAGTATGAATAAAACAATATCATATTTTACCGAGGAGGTATTTTAAATGAAAACTACTGTAAGTATAATTAAAGCAGATATTGGTAGTGTTGGTGGAC
>CAMNFZ010000056.1 GCA_946537725.1 uncultured Methanosphaera sp. | reverse complement strand
AGGTTTGTTAAAATAACCGTCAAGTTTAAGTTGATGACTAACATAACTAATAATAAGAGAGGTATTTTCGATATTTATAATAATATATCTCTCCTTTTTAATATATGAACATTATTATAGCTTATTTTTAAAAACACGTCCCAAGGGACGAACTACACTTTAAATTATGACATTAAAAAAAGATTCTAAAAGTATTACTTTTTTACTAAAAAGTAACTGAAAATTCATCACCACAGTACTTGACTGCAACCAAAACTGTACATATTATATTCGAAAAAATATATTATTCTATTATTTTCTTATTAAATCCATGAAAAAATAGTTAGTATATCCTTCACTTAAAAATAGTTTATTAAAAAAAAGTTAAGAATGAGCTTGTCTCATTCTCATAGTAGGGTTATCAAGGTATGTGTAAAAATTCCAAGACATAAATGTCAAATCACACTTTCCTTTAAATTTAGAAAACACTTCCTGAATCAATTGCTTATCAGGAGTACTGCAATTCAATGTATAAACAGTTAAATCACCATTCACTTCAATATTAGTAACATTAAACTCTGTCATGTCAATAGGTTCTGTCTGATTAACAACAGTAAGTGTATGTTGTGCAGTATCACTTCCACCAACCTCAATAATCATAGCTAGTAATAATATATAACCCATAATAACTACTGGTTTGATAAAATATTTAACACCTATCTTTCCATTTGAATAATAAGTTAACAATAGAAAACCAATACCTATTAAAAATGGTTGAGAAAAAATTCCACCATCAATTAAACCAATTAAAGCTACAATTAAAGACACTATTGCAACAATCCTATGCAAATCCCTCATATCACAAGTACCTATTAATCCCAATATATAACATACTGGCCAAAATATGACAATAATCAATGCATAAGGCATAGCAAATTGAAGAATTGATGAAGCAGTATTCACATGACTAGGAACAAAATAATTCGCAAATATTCCCAGTACCGATTTATATGCATGAGAATGCATAGGACTAGTAGTACTAGTACTTGTAGACATAGAAGTAAGGATAGTATAAAATGATACACCAAACTGTTGTCTAATATGAGCTTCTATTAACAAACCTATTAATGCACAGATAATAAGTAAAATAATACTTAGTTTAACATATTTTAAATGATAATCCTTATCCTTATATAATTTTGCTTTTATTTTTTCATTATTTCTAATGACTGATGATAGTATTAGTGTTATACCAAGTAACCATAAAAATAGGACAGTTTTACCCTCAGAAGAACCTTCCAGTAAAGGCCATAAAAGTTGTGTTACAAAGGAATCAATGTAATCAGTAAATAATATGATAAAACCCAACAATACAAGAAGAATACCTGAGATAATTGTCTTCCTATTTGAAGCTTTAAATATAATTGATTCCATTATTTTTCCAACTCTTCAAAAATTTATAAAAAAATAGTAAGAATGTATAATTAAGATAAATCTAACATTCTTTGAATTCCAACACGAGCTTTGTTAGCAATATCTTCATCTACAACAACTTCATAATTTTCTTCCTTAAGAGCATTCCTTACTTTTTCAAGAGTTATAAGTTTCATTGTAAGACAGAATGCGTCACGTCTTAATGGATAAAATTCTTTATCCGGATTTTCTCTTTTAAGTCTTGTAGCAAGATCTATTTCAGTACCAACTACTAACTCTTTAATTTCCGGATCTTTTGCAAGTCTTACCATTCCACCAGTACTTTCAACATAATCTGCTAATTCTCTTACATCATCATTACATTCGGGATGAACCACAATCTTTGCATTAGGATGCTCTCTTCTTGCTTCTCTTATATCTGATGGTTGGAACATTGTATGCACATAACAATGTCCATCTTCTGGTACTATGATAGCTTCTTTACCTGATTCTTTTGCTGAGTATGTTCCAAGATTATAATCAGGGGCAAATATGAAATCATCACCATCTAATGATGAAACAATTTTACCTGCATTTGCGGATGTACAAACTATTGTTGCTTCACTTTTTGTTTCTGCTCGACTGTTAACATATAATACAACTTCACTATTAGGATGTTGCTTTTTAGCTTCCTTAAGTTCTTCTAATGAAATCATATCGGCCATCTGACAATTTGCCCTATTATCTGGAAGTAACACCTTTTTGTCAGGATTTAATATGGCAGCGGTTTCAGCCATAAAATTCACACCACAAAATATGATCATATCTGTTTCTTCAACATTACTTGCTTTAATACATAATTCCAATGAGTCTCCTACAAAATCTGCAATTTCTTGTATCTCTTTTGGTTGGTAATTATGTGCTAATATTATAGCATTTTTTTCTTTTTTAAGTTCTTCAATTTCATTTATAATTTCATCAGTCATACTCAACCCCTTCTATATATTCAAAACTCTTTGGAAATTTATATAACTTTTTTAACATAAATAATTTTTTAGATTATTGCATCGTTTAATGTTTTTTGACAGTCACAAATCAAATTTTCATTAGTATTTTTAATGCTTTTTGTAATAATCTGAATTAATTTTTCCTCACAATCTTTCATTGCATCAATAACTTCAGTAGTAGTTAACTTGTTGGGTGATATTGATGCAGCATAGTTTGTCACTGCACAAATACTACTATAACACATCTGTTTTTCTTTGGCAAGAACTACTTCAGGTACTCCTGTCATACCAACAACTTTACCACCAATTAATTTATAAAATTGGATTTCGGCACCTGTTTCAAAACGAGGGCCTTCAGTTGCAATGTAAACACCGTATGGATGAACATCTCCTGATTTGATGAGATTTTGTCTTAAATTTTCACAGTAAGGTTCTGTACAATCTATATGCACTACTTTCTCATCAAAAAATGTTGATTCTCTTGAATGGGTAAAATCTATGAAATTATTTGGAATTAATAAATCTCCAGGTTTTATGTTTGTATCGAGAGAACCTACAGAATTTGTGGCAAATACTTGTTTTACTCCAATAATATTTAATGCTTCAATATTTGCACGATAGTTTATTTTGTGTGGGGGTACACTATGGCCTTCACTATGACGTGGAATGTATGCAACTTCCTTGTTATTAATATCTAATATGCTGATTTTTGGAGCTTTTCCATATTTCGTGTTTATTTCTTCTTCTCTTATGATGGGATAGTTTTCTTTTAAAGATTTTGTACCAGTTCCGCCTATAATTCCAATCATTTAATTACCCCTTGATTACACCTAATGGTTTCATTTGTGCAACAAGTTTACTTATACCTGCATCGTTTGCTGTTTTAACTACTGCATCAACATCTTTGTATGCTTTAGGTGCTTCTTCTGCAATTACTGGTTGGGAGTTTGCTTTAAGGATAATTCCTTTTTCTTGTAATTGTTTTTGTATGTCTTCTGGTGTAAATTCTCGTTTTGCTCCTGATCTGCTGAGTACACGTCCTGCTCCGTGTGCTGTTGAACCAAAGGTTTCATTCATTGCAGTTTCAGTTCCTGCTAATACGTATGAACATGTACCCATTGTTCCTGGTATAAGTACTGGTTGACCTACATCCCGGTATTCCTGTGGTATTTCTTTTTGACCCGGTCCGAAGGAACGTGTTGCACCTTTTCTATGAACATATACTGTTTTTTTAATTTTTCCTACTTGGTGTCTTTCTTTTTTGATTATGTTATGTGCTACATCGTATAATACATTCATTCCAAGACTGTCTGCATCTTTGTTAAATATGTTTTCGAATGTTTCTCTTGTCCAGTGTTGTATCATTTGTCTGTTTGTCCAGGCATAGTTTGCACCTGCTGCCATTGCATGTAAATATTTTTGTGCTTCATCAGAATCTATTGGGGCACAGGCTAATTGTCTGTCAGGTAGATTCATTTTTAAACGTTTTGCTGTTTTATCCATGTCTCTTAAGTTGTCTGCACATATTTGGTAACCGCAACCTCTTGAACCTGTGTGTATTAGGATTACTACTTGGTCTTTTTCAAGTCCATAATTTTTTGCTATTGTTTCATCATAGATGTTTCCTACTGATTGGATTTCTAGGAAGTGGTTTCCACTACCTAGTGAACCTAATTGGGGTATTCCTCTTCTTTTTGCTTTTGTACTTACTTTGTCTGGGTCTGCACCTTTCATGCATCCGTTTTCTTCAAGGAATTTAAGGTCTTCTTCCCATCCAAATCCATTTTCAACAGCCCATGTTGCACCGTTGAGCAGTACGTCATCAATTTCACTTTCTTTTAAGTGTTTAATACCATTACTTCCTAGGCCGGATGGGATTTTCTTAAATAATTCATCCACTAATTCTTTCATGTGTGGTTTAACATCTTCTTCTGTGAGGTTTGTTTTTATTAGTCTTACTCCACAGTTTATGTCAAATCCTACTCCGCCGGGACTAATTACTCCGTTATTTTCTGCAAATGCTCCTACTCCTCCAATACTGAATCCGTATCCGAAATGTATGTCAGGTAATCCAATTGATCTTTTCTGAATTCCTTCCAGACATGCGACATTTGCTACTTGGTTAATTGCACTATCTTCTATTGTTTTTGCTGATTCGTCATCTAAGTATATACGAGCTGGTACTCTCATATCTTTTCTGGCAGATGATGGAATTTCGTATACTCCATCTCTTACTTTTTCTAAATCGTTTTTACCTACCATATTTATTCACTCAGTAATAATAAATTAAAATTTGTTGTATTTTTTTACATTTATTTATCTATTATTAATATTTGTTTATTACAATATTTTTAGTTTGTTATAAATCTACAATGAATTTAATTTTGATATCATTTTCATTTTTTTCTATGTTCATTTCATGGTATGTTATTGCTTTTACTTCAGTCTTATAATTATATACTGAAGTGTCATATATGTCTCCGATAATATTTCCTTTTAAGGTGTATTCATCGTTTTCCTTCTTGATAGTGATATCATATTGTGATGCTATGAAGTTTTCACTATCTAATAATATTAATAGTTCAGTTATCCAATCGTATAGTAATCCGTATTCGTCTTCTGAGGTTATGTTTATTTCTTTGGATATTTTATTTTGGATTTTTTCAATATCTGTTATTAAGTTTAGTGTGGCTAATGCCGAGTTTTTAAAAGCTTCTTCTATGTTTTCTGATGTGACTTCTATTCCTATATCTGCAGTTGTGTCAAAATATTTGAAGTTTTTGTTGTTTTCATTCATATATTTATTTTTATTATTCTTCTTTAAATCACTTATTTAAATTTTTTATAATGTATTTTAATAGTATTTTTTATTTAATTAATTAATGATGGTTATTTTATGTTTATTTTTTTTTAAAAAATTATTTTATTATTTTTTAATGTTTATATTGTGTATTTTTAATTATTGTCATGTATTCTTATTATTTCATAATTAGTTTTAGTATTGTTTTTTTCATACGATGCCCTGATTTTATTTCATCCATGATACTTTTAAATTAAATGTTATTACTTATTTGGGTAGTTATCATTTCCCCTCTACATTATTTATTTTGTCCCTCTAATTTTATTATGATTTTTTCTTAATTTAGTAATAAAAATAGGGTGTGTTAAAATTTATTTTCAGTTACCCTTTTATTACTTCTCATGTTCTCCTAATATTACTTCTAATAACCCTCCCATAATAATTCTAATAACCCCTCATATTACTTATCATGCCCCCTCTTTACTTCTCAAGACCCCTTGGATGTCCTTTATATTAAACAAAATAAATACAAAAAGTATAGAAACATGATTAAAATCCGTTGAAAATCCATCTCCACGGATTTCATTTTTTATAGTATAGGTGATAAAAATGTTTGAAAACCCAAGACAAAACAAAATAAAAACACTCGAACCAAAAAGAAGCTTTATAATAAATGACATAAACCTAAAAGAATATGATTTAACTGCAGTGACAACAATCATATCTGTATCAATATTATTTTTATTATCATTGGAATTATTAGTAATAACAGGAATTTAAAAAAAGACAAAATTTAGGTATCACCATGACAACTTCAAAATACACACAAAAAGAGACACACAATAAGAATATAAACAAAAAAACAAATAAAAAAGAGAACAAAATGTATGATTCAGTGCTATTAAATAAATATTACCAAATCTATTAATCTACATTTCCTCTTGTTCTACTTTTCTTAGGATTTAAATTATCCCTAACTTCCTTAGCATCAAAACGTAATGTAATAAAACGAGAATTACCCCTATTACCTGAACCAGTATAATTAGTATCAATCAAGCGTAAAAATTCTAACTTATTAATAAGCCTATTATAAGAAGCATAACTGATCTTATTTTCCCGATTATATAACTTATACAAATCACCAGATGTAATCTCTTTTTCATTTACTCGGGTAATAAATCTAAGAAGATTTTTTTCATTAGATGACAAAGTATCTAAAATATAACCTAGACTAATACCATCAGCAGATTCAATAGCCTTATCAACATCTTCTTCACTTATAATACGTGAAGCTTTCATTTCAGCATTATTTCCACTCATACGAAGTAAATCAATACCTAAACGAAGATCTCCATTTTCCATAGTATAATCAGTAATTTTTTCAATAAGTGAATCATCAATAACATTCTGGAAAAAACCAAGATTAACTCTTTCTTTAAGAATATTGAAAGTTTCAACGTAATCATATGGTTTAAAATTAATTTCAGTTGCATTAAATATAGAACCAACATTCTTATCTAAAATGTATCTAAAATCAATGTCAGATAAAACTGCAAAAATACCTGTACGAACGCCATTAAATGATTCATGAGCTCTTAAAATATCATAAAAAATTTCACTAATCATATTTCCCTGGAATAAATGATTAATATCATCTAATGCAACAATCAAGGCTTTTTCAGAATCATACAATTCATTCATAACATTATTGTATACACGTGCAAATGGAACACCGGTTTCTGGGGGTGCATGACCAATAACTTTCTTATGAATCTGTGAGAATATATCAAATTTTGTTGAGTGCAACTGACAATTCACATACACACAGATAATATCATCTTCACAGTCACTTTCAGCCATTTCAAATAACTTTTTAATAGCAGTAGTTTTACCAGTAGCTGGAGGACCCAAAATAAGATTATTAATAGGTTTACCTTTCATTAATGCGGGCCTTAAAGACAATGCCATTTCCCTCATCTGTGGCTCTCTTAACTTAAAATTTTCAGGAAGATAATCTGAATTAAAAACAGTCATATCCTGAAAAATTGTTTCATCATACATTAATATGTCATTTAAATTCTCCAATTTTTTTCTCCTCCAACTATTCCTATATTACACTTCCAACTGCAAATGATATAAATGCAATAAACATTCCAATTTTCATAAACCTTGATACTTTATGCATATTTTCTTTTTCTTGATTTCTTAGTGCAAGAACTGCTGAATAAATAAATATTATATCAGCTACTAAAACTATTGCCAAATACACTATCGAAAAAATATTATAAATATATAATACTGGACTAAGTAAACAAGTGAATATATTAAGCACAACTGCTAACATAACAGCATTCTTCGGACCGTACACAATTGGTAAAGTACGTGAATTTTCTTCAAGATCGCCTTCAATATCCTCAGTATCTTTAATTATTTCACGAGATAACGTCATTAAAAATGCGAAGAAACCTAAAAATATACCAAGATTCACATCTGTTGTAATAAGTCCTCCATAAACAAATGTTAAACCAGTAAGTAAAGCTACAGTAACATTTCCAATAAGACATCTCTGCTTAAAATCATAGGCATAAACTATCATCAATATTGAACAAATTATTACAGTTACACCATTAGCTACCGAAATTAAAAATCCCAGAATAGTTGCTATGATAAATAGAAGTAAACTATAATATAATGCATTCTCTAGTTTTATTCTACCAGAAGGAATTGGCCTTTCAGGTTTATTAATTTTATCAATTTCAAAATCACAATAATCATTAATAGTATTGCCCGCTCCAGTAGCTAAAAATACACTAATAGCACCTAACACTATGTCAAAAGAAAATGTTTTACCAATAATTGCCATAAGTACAACAGCAATCAAGGCCATAACTGCATTACCCACTCTTAAAATTTCAATGTATGGATTCATAATTATATTCACTTATATACTACTTTAATATATTATATGTACTATTTATTTTAAAATATTTTTAATTATTTTTTT
>CAMNFZ010000055.1 GCA_946537725.1 uncultured Methanosphaera sp. | reverse complement strand
TTATACCTTATTTTAATAGACTTATTAATAATGTGGGTGATTGATAATGAATGTGATTGTATTAGGTTTTTTTACTTTGCTGTTAATAGATTTTTTAATATTTTCAGCAATTTATAAATTTATTATGAGTGATTTTTTTCTGAAAAAACAGGTATCAGAACATTCTATATTAAAGATGATAAAAAGAAATGTACTGATTATGTAAATATATTTTTAATGAATTTACACTTGATTATTCCAGTTTCAGGAGGGTACTATTTTAATTATTTTTTAAATAGTAATATATCCTCAGCGTTCTATTTATATTCATTATTATTTGCATATTTATCAGTTTGTTTAGCCTTTAGAATAAAATTTTTTCCCTTTGTTGATGAACAAGATATTAAAAACAGGATACATAAATTTACATACATTGATATTGCTTTAAGGTTTAATATGATAAGTACTATCTTTACATTAATCTTTGCAGGGTTTTATGTTGTTTTTGGTACGACTATGTTATTATGTTGTATTATCTCTTTAATATTTGGACACATATTAACTTTGATTCCGGATGTTGTTAATAAATATTGGTCTAAGGAATTAAGATCTAATGAAGGATTTAATTCATTTTTGTCACTTTATTCAAAAATTATGATTTTAATATTTTGTATAATGTTTTTTACTCTAATAAGTTTGATTAATTAGCATAGTAATATTTTACTTTTCATATTTTTTTTTAATTGAATATTGATAAAATAGGATTTTGACTTTTTCTAGTATTACTTTTATGATTTCTTTTTTTATAATTCTGGTTTTGTTGATTATATGTTCCTATTTAAAATAAAGATAGGAAAATTATTATTGTAAGTAATGACAAAAATATAAATTAATATAATGTTACATAATCTTACTTTATGAAACAATTATACTAAAAAGGGGATTAATCAATCATAAAACCATAAACTCAAATAAAAAATGAAAAATCCCATAAAATAATTTAAAAGGAGATACTGTATGCCAATAAACGAGGTAGAACAGGGTTATAATAAAGAATTAGAAAATAAAATACAAAGATTCTGGCAAGAACAGAATATATATGATAAAACAAGTAAACAAAGAGAAAATAAACCAAAATATTCCTTCCTTGATGGACCACCATACTGTAGTGGAAGAATACACTTAGGAACCGCATGGAACAAAACAATTAAAGATTCCTTCCTAAGATATAAAAGCATGTCCGGATACAGTCTAAGAAGACAAGCAGGATGGGATACACACGGTCTTCCAATAGAACATAAAGTAGAACAACTACTAGAAATCCAAAGTAAACAAGAAATCGAAGAAAAATATGGAATCGACAACTTTGTAGATAAATGTAAAGAATTTGCAATTAAAAACAAAGAAGACATGACCAACCAGTTTAAATCAATGGGTATATGGATGGACTGGGAAGACCCATACGTAACATATGATAACGGTTACATGGAATCATGTTGGTGGACACTTAAAAAAGCAGATGAAAGAGACTTACTCCTACAAGATAAAAGAGTAATAACCTGGTGTCCTCAATGTGAAACTGCATTAGCAAATGCAGAAATAGAATATGATGAAAAACAGGATCCATCAATTTATGTTAAATTTGAACTAAAAGAACAAGAATTTGATGTACCAAGTTATGTACTTATCTGGACAACAACACCATGGACAATACCAGCAAACATGGCAGTTAGCGTACATCCAGAATTTGATTACTCATACATAAAAGTAACAAACAAAGAAACAGACAATCAAGAAGTACTGTTAATGGCAACAGGATTAATCAACTCATTATTCGATGAAGAAGAATATGAAATACTTAAAACAGTAACCGGTGAATCATTAGAAGGACTCGAATACCTACATCCACTAAGAGAAGAAGTACCAAAACAATCTGAATATGAACATAAATTAATCTTAGGAGATCATGTAACCCTAGAAGACGGTACAGGTTGTGTACACACAGCACCAGGACATGGTCCAGAGGACTATGAAGTGGGAGTAAAAAATGGCATAGAAGTTTTCTGTCCAGTTGGAGAAAACGGTTCATACACAGAAGAAGCAGGAAAATATGCTGGTCAAGGAATAAGGGATGCAAACCCTGAAATAACACATGATTTATATCATAAAAATGCATTACTTAAAGAAGGAACAATAGACCACAGAGTAGGATTATGTTGGAGATGTAAAACACCAATTATATACATAGCAACAAAACAATGGTTCATAAAAGTCACAGCAATCAAAGACCAAATGTTAGAACAAGTAGATGCAGTGGAATGGGTACCATCATGGGCAGGAGAAAGCAGATTCAAGGATTGGGTTGCAAACGCACGTGACTGGACAATATCCAGACAAAGATACTGGGGAATACCATTACCAATATGGACTTGTACAGAATGTGGTAAAAAAGTAGTAGTAGGCTCAAAACAAGAACTAAAAGACCTCTCCGGAGACCAAACATTAACAGGTGACTTCGTACACAGACCACACGTAGATAATATTACAATACCATGTGAATGTGGACAAGACATGCACAGAGTACCGGATGTACTTGATGTATGGATAGATTCAGGAGTAGCAGGATGGGCAGCATTACACTACCCTCAAGATCCATCAGAAAACTTTGATGAATGGTTCCCATACGACTTTATTACAGAAGGACATGACCAGACAAGAGGATGGTTCTACTCACAACTAGGATTAGGAGTAGCAGCATTTGGAAAAGCACCATACAAAAAAGTGTTAATGCACGGATTTACATTAGATGACAAAGGTCAAAAAATGAGTAAATCCATAGGTAACGTAGTAAGTCCAGAAGAAGTAATAGAAAAATACAGTGCAGATACACTCAGATTCTATCTACTCGACGCAAATAAAGCATGGGATGACCTTAAATTCAACTGGGATGAAGTGAAAAATTCATCAAAATTATTTAACACATTATGGAATGTATACTACTTCAGTACAACATACATGAGCCTAGACAATTTCGACCCAACAAAACATAATAAAGAAGATTTAAAATTCAGAAGAGAAGACCTATGGATAAGATCCCGTATCAACACATTAATAAAATCCGTAAGTGAAAACTTCGAATCACTCGAATTTAACAGGGCAACAGAAAAAATCACAGAATTTGTACTGGAAGACTTAAGCCGTTGGTATGTAAGACTTATCCGTGGAAGAACATGGGTAGAAAGTGATGATCCTGATAAACTAGGAGCATACTACACATTATACTACACACTCAAAGATCTTATAATGGTATTAGCACCAATAGCACCTCACGTAACCGAGGAAATATACCAAAACCTGGTAAGAGGTGTGGAAACTGATGCACCTGAAAGTGTACACATGCTAGACTGGAAATACACAGACGAAGAAATAGATGTGGAACTAGAAGAAAACATGACACACATACGTGACATATTAGAAGCAAGTGCACATGCAAGAGACGTGGCAAGATTCAAATTAAGATGGCCAGTACAAAACATCACAGTAGTCACAGAAGACGAAAAAGTCAAACAGGCAATTCATTCATTAGAAGAAGTATTACTTGAACAAGCAAACTCTAAACAAGTAATAATAGAAACAGAACTGGAAAATGCTATAATCATAGCAAAACCTAACATGTCAATATTAGGACCTAAACTAAGAGGAGATCTTGGAAGAGTTAAAAAATACTTCGAACAAGATGATGTGGATGCAAGCCAAATACTTGATGAAGTAACAGCTAACGGAGAATACACAATACACTTTGATGATAAAGACATTACACTAGTTGAAGAAGAAATATTATTTGAAAAAGAAGTACCAGACAATCTTGTAAGTTGCGACTTTACAAATGGAAGCGTATATGTAAACACAGAAGTAACTCCAGAAATATACTCTGAAGCAATGTCACGTGAACTAATACGTCGTATACAAGACATGCGTAAAGATTTAGACTTAAATGTAGAGGCAAACATACAAGTAATTGTAGAATGCACATCCGAATTTAAAGATGCTGTACTCCCACACGTAGATTACATATCTAATGAAGTACGTACAGAAAACTTAGAATTCAGTAACATATCCTCTGAAGACGGATATACAAAAGAATGGAAAATCGAAGATGAACAACTAAAAATATTCATTAAAGAATAAAATATATATAATAATCAAAAGGTTGTATGAGTTTATGGTTTTAACTGATGATGAATTAAAATATATTAATGAAGTACTAGGAAGAGAACCTAATGAATTAGAATTAGGAATGATGGATGTAATGTTCTCAGAACATTGCTCCTATAAAAGTAGTCGTCCAATCTTAAAAAACTTCCCAACAGACGGACCTGACGTAATACTAGGTCCTGGTGATGATGCAGGAATAGTAAACTTAACCGATGAATATGCACTGGCAATAGGTATGGAAAGCCACAACCACCCATCCGCAGTAGAACCTTACGGTGGAGCAGGAACCGGTATTGGCGGAATCGTAAGAGATATTATAAGTATGGGAGCAAGACCAGTAGTACTACTGGATGCATTAAGATTTGGCCACATGAGTGACCAAAGATCAAAATACATATTTGACTATGTAGTAAAAGGAATATCCGACTATGGAAACCGTATAGGAGTTCCAACAGTAGGAGGAGAAATAGAATTTGATGACAACTTCCAATACAATCCAATGGTAAACGTAGTATGTGCAGGTCTAGTAAAAAAAGACGAAATCGTCTACGGAAGTGCACCAATAGTAGGAGATGTCTACCTATTAATGGGAGGAACCACAGGACGTGACGGAATACATGGAGTAACATTCGCATCAGAAGAATTAACAAGTAACTCCGAAATAGAAGACAGACCAGCAGTACAAGTAGCAGACCCATTCACCAAGAAACGAGTAATGGAAGCAACATATGAATTACTTGAAACACTAGACATACACGGAGTAAAAGATCTTGGTGGAGGAGGATTAACATGTTGTCTCTCCGAAATGGCAGATAAAGGTGGAAATGGTTCACTCATTGACCTTAACAAAATACCATTAAGAGAAGAAAACATGACACCATATGAAATAATGTTAAGTGAATCACAAGAACGTATGGTATTTGCAATATCACCAGAAGATGTTGAAAAAGCATCAGAAATATGTGAAAAACATGACCTGTCACATGCAGTAATAGGTGAAATAATTGATAAAAGAGAATTTATCATAAAAGATGGTGATGAAGAAATATGTCATGCACCTAACATTCTATTTACAGATGCACCAATTATTGAACGTGAAGCAAAAGCTCCTGAGAAAATCATCAAGGACATAGAAATTCCGGAAACAAACCCTCAAGAAGCATTATTAGCATTATTGGCATCAGAAAATATCACAAGCAAAAAATGGGTATACAGTCAATATGACCATGAAGTACAATTAAGAACAATAGTAAAACCTGGTGACGATGCAGCAGTTATCAAAGTAGATGATGAAACATCATTCACTATAGGAACAGACTGTAACAGTACACATGTACTCCTTGACCCATATAACGGAGCAGCAGGTGCTGTGCTGGAATCCATTAACAATGCAATTAGTATGGGTGCAAGACCAATAGCACTTGTGGACTGTCTTAACTTCGGAAATCCTGAAAAACCTGAAGTGTTCTGGCAATTCAAAGAAGCAATAAGTGGAATGAGTGATGTAGCAAACAAATTTGAAACAGCATTCATCAGTGGAAATGTAAGCTTCTATAATGAAACAGAAGGAGTTACAGTAAATCCTTCACCAATAGTTGGAACAGTAGGAGTAGTTGATAATGCACATATAAAAACTCTAACTCTTAAAGAAAAAGGAGATGCATTATTAATTATAGGAAATACATATCCTGAACTTGATGGATCACAATACTACAAGGAAATACATGAAGTAGTACAAGGATATCCTCCAAAAATAAGATTAGAAGAAAACTATAATGTTTCAATGATGATACAAAAATTGATTCAAGAATACAATGATGACATAACTGCAGTACATGACATCTCCAAGGGTGGACTTGTAACAGCATTAGCATTAATGTGTATAAAATCAGATAAAGCAGTAACTGCAAATATTGCAAACATCCCTGAAGGAGAAACATTAACACGGGATGAAAAATTGTTCTCAGAATCAAACAGCAGATTCTTAATAACTGTAAAATCTGATAAAGTATCACAGATAGAAGAAGTATTAAAAGAAAATAATGTTGCATATGCAATAATTGGTGAAGTAACTGAAGAAAACTTCATAGTAACAGATTCAAACGATGAATTAATTAACATAGAAATTGAAAAACTTGTTGAAGCAAATACAAGCACCATTGAAAATCAAATGGCATAAATAACCTTAGAGGTTAAACTAATGAATGCATTATGGTATTATGCAATAGGTTTCGTTGTAATATGGATATTGGCCTTCATATTAAAGGATAAATATAATATCACCATGGAAGGCTTCGTATTAATGTTAAAAACAGAGAGATTGCATGATCTTATTGATAAAATAGCAAAAAAAGCTCCAAAGTTCTGGAAAGTATACATGAATATAGGAATTCCTATAGGCTTTTTCCTGATGCTTTTAATGTTAGTTTCATTAATATGGTCGTTACAATTAATGTTCGAAATGCCTACAGTATCATTAATACTTCCTGGAGTAGATGTACCTGGATCTCCTCTTTACATACCTTTTGGAACAGGAATGTTGGCATTAGCTACTGTTCTTGTAATTCATGAAGGGGGACATGGTGTACTGGCAAGAGTAGAAAATGTGGCTATAGATTCAGTGGGATTATTATTGTTTCTCATAATTCCCGGAGCCTTTGTAGAACCTAATGAAGATGAAATGAAAAAAATTAATGGTATTAGCAAACTGCGAGTATATTTTGCCGGGCCAATGTTTAACATGGGATTGGCAGTTATTGGATTAATATTAATGCTGCTTGTCGGTGGATTGGTTGCAACTGGTGACTTTTACACATCTGATGGTATGGAAATAACAAGTGTAGTTCCATCAAGTCCCTCTGAAGGAGTTCTTTCTAATGGGATGGTTATTAAGGAGGTAAATAATCAGCCAGTTACAAATACTCGGGCTTATACTGAAATCATGGATAAAAATAAGATAGGACAAAATGTGTCAGTAACAACAGATACTGGAACGTATCATGTAATTGCCGGAAAAAATCCTAATAATAATTCCAGAGCTTATATTGGGGTTCGTTCAAAAGAGCATACTATTGTACGACCTGAAGTAAGTAGTCAGTATGGTACATTTATTCCATGGTTATTAACTCAATTAAGGGAATTATTTTATCTGATATTCCTATTGAATTTTGCAGTAGGAACATTTAATCTTCTGCCAATGAAACCATTGGATGGTGGATTAATTCTTGAAGAAGTAGTGGGTTATCGTATACGTGATGATAGGAGAAAAGATTTTAACAATACTTTAAATTCTTGGACCAGGTTTTTGCCGATGGGTTTGAGGTGTTGGATTAGTCGCAGATTCAATAATTTATTGGATTTCCTGCATAACCATGAGTTAAGTGATGAAAAAGTACAGTTTATTGTCAGAGCTTTTAGTTATGTTTTAATAGCTGTTTTATTGGTTCTTATCATTTATGGAATGCTTCCAGGAATACTTCAAATGATTTAATTTCTTTTTCTATTTCTTTTTCCATTTTTTAAACTATTTAATCAATTAAACTAGAATTATGCATCTTATTAAATATAATTTTATTATACTGTGGTTGCATATATAATAATTAATAATTATAAGAAAATTTTTTTGGGGTGACACCTTTTATGAATAAAATGAATATTGTGGGAATTGGTCCTGGTGATAGAGAATATTTAACTTTGGGTGCTATAGAAACTATTGAAAATTCTGATGTTTTAGTTGGAAGTCAACGATCATTAGATTTGTTTGATTATGTTGATGCTAAAATGGTTGTATTACAACCTAGAGATATTCCAAAAACAGTTAAAATGGCTGTTTCATATTTGGATGATGGACTTAAAGTATCTGTTTTATCTACAGGGGATCCAGGTTTTAGTGGAATGCTTAAAACTATTCAGAAATTATCACCAAAAACGAAAGTTAATGTTATACCGGGCATAAGTTCTGTTCAGTTAGCTGCAGCAAAAGTACAAATTCCATGGGATACAGCTAATTTGTTGACTATACATGGTGGAAAAGCACCAACGGATGATCTTCTGGAAAAACTGGATAATGAACGACCAAATATTGTGTTACCTAACAGGCATATAAGTGAACTGGCAGAGTATTTAATAGAACATGGTTATAGTCCTGAGCATGACATAACAATTTGTGAAAAATTAAGTTATCCTGATGAACAGATAGTGCAGGTTACATTGGGAGAAGCTAAAAATATGGACTTTGGTTATATGTGTGTAGTAATCATATAACCATAGTTTTTTTCTTTTTTATTGTATTTAATCACCCACGTTTTATCCTATTTTTATACTATTTTAATTAAATTAATAATCTAAAAAATACAAAGATAATTATATATTAATCATTTATAAA
>CAMNFZ010000054.1 GCA_946537725.1 uncultured Methanosphaera sp. | reverse complement strand
ACAAAAAAATGTCAAAATGATAAAAAGTATTACAAAAACAAATAAAAAGATAATTATGTCAGATACTCCCATTATAAAAAAAGAGGGAGAAGTAGGAGAATTTGTTATAATCTTGAAGCTATCATAACTGCTAGTGATATTTGTTCGGATACTTGTGATATTGCATATGGTCCATGACCTGAAAATAATTGTACTGCATCCAATTCTGATATTTTTAATATTGATTCTTTCATTTCTTTAATATTTCCTGTTGGTAAGTCTGTTCGTCCGAAGTTTCCTCCTGAAAATATTGTGTCTCCACTAATTAGGCTTTTTCCGTTGAATAAGCATATTCCTCCACGTGTATGTCCTGGGGTGTGTATTACTTCATAGTCTCCTATTTTGTCGCCTTCGTTTAATTCTTTAATGTCTAAGTCTGGTACTTCCATTCCATAGGATGCTGCTACTGTTGCGTGTATGTCTTTTTCTTGTACTGATTTTATGTCTAGTGGGTGCATGTATATTTCATATCCATATTCGTCTTGTAATTGTTTGTCTGCTCCCATGTGATCAAAATGACAGTGTGTGTTGATAATTTTTTTTATGTCTGTCATTTCTAGTCCTGCTTCTTTTATTTCTTCTTTTAGGTAGTCTATGTTTTCTCCACTTCCTGGGTCTATTAATGCATCTCCTATTATGTATGTGTTTGCGTCTCTTCCTTTTCCCATTATGATTATTATATCATCTACTTTATCCATTGTTTCACCATGATATTGATTATTTATTGAATTATCTAAAAAGAAAATATTTTATAATTATTTTTTTTTCTTGTTGAGTTTCTTCTCTAATTATATAATCTATTATCGAAAGTATAAAATTTTTAATATTTTGTTTTACATAGTTAATCCTATGCAAACAAAGACTATTCTTCTTAATGATATTGATTATATAACACGTAATGATAAAGCAGTTATCCGATTGTTTGGTACTGATCCTGAAAGTAATGAGAACATTATTGCATATGATGATACTTTTGTGCCTTATATGTATGTGTTACCTTATGATATTGATGCTTGTTTGGATGAGTTAAGACAATTGGGTTTAGATAATCTTGAGGTAGAAAGTAAGATTGATATTGGTGTTGAAAAAGATTTTATTAAAATTACTCTTAATCATCCACAGGAAGTTCCCAAACTAAGAGACAGTATTAGGGATTTAAGTAAGGTTAAGGAAATACGAGAATACGACATACCATTTTATAGAAGATACCTTATAGATAAACAAATCACGCCAAGAAATATCATTAAATTAGATGGTCATATTATTGACAGAGAAAACTATGAAACAAATATAGATGATGATGTAATATTATTTAAGTTAGAAAAAGAACCGGAAGACACAAACAACACACTCACCAGAAACAAAATATTAAGCTTTGACATTGAAGTATACAATGCAGAAGGCATGCCAAGTGCAGAAAATGATCCTATAATAATGATGAGTCTTAGTGGAAACTATGGATTTAACAAAGTATTATCTACCAAAAAATCAACAAGAGACTATGTTGAAACATTAGATACAGAAAAAGACATGTTACGAAGATTTGTAGAAATTATTAAGGAAGAAAATCCGGATTTACTAGTAGGATATAATTCAGATAACTTTGATCTCCCATACATTAAAAAAAGAGCCGACACTCTTGGCATTAAATTAAAACTAGGAGTAGATAACAGTTCCATCAGATTCATGAAAAGAGGATTTAATAATGCAGGAGTAATAAAAGGAAGAGTACATGTTGATTTATATTTACTTATCAGACAATACATGCGATTAGAACGTTATACACTAGAAAGAGTATATGAAGAATTGTTTGATGAAGTTAAAATTGACGTACCCGGAGATAAAATATACCAATACTGGGATTCAGATAATGAAAAACTAGAAGAACTATTTGATTATTCCATGGATGATGCAATAACCACTACTAAAATTGGTGATAAAATCACGCCACTTACCATTGCACAAAGTAGACTAGTAGGTCAGCCATTATTTGATATTGCCCGCATGACCACTGGTCAAATGATAGAATGGTATCTGATTCTTAAGGCTTATGAACAAAACAATATAGTTCCAAACAAGCCAACCAACATAGAATATAATGAACGTAGACTTTCAAAGAAAAACGAAGGAGGATATGTTAAAGAGCCGGAAAAAGGTTTGTTTGAACACATAGCATACCTTGACTTTAAAAGCTTGTATCCTACAATAATTATTGCACAAAATATTTCACCTGACACATTTACCGATGGGGAAGGATTAAGTGAGGATGAATATTATACCTGTCCAGAAAATGGATATAAATTTAAAAAAGAACCTAAAGGATTTATACCTTCAATAATTGGATACATATTAGATGAAAGACAAAAAATCAAGAAATTAATGAAAGAAGAAACTGTTCCAGAACAGAAAAAAGCATATGATTTTGAACAACAGGGGCTTAAAAGATTAGCAAACTCCATGTATGGAGTTTATGGATATTCACGATTCAGATGGTATAAAAAAGAATGTGGAGCATCAATAACTGCATGGGGAAGAGAATATATTCAAGATGCTATGAAAAAATCCGAAAAATATGGGTTTAAACCAATATATGCAGATACTGATGGATTTTATGCTACATATATTGGTGAACTTAAATAATAATGTTAATAATAAATAGGTAGAAAGACATAAGTAATAATAGTTAAAACAAAAAAAAATTCAAGGGAACAATATATGAAACTTACACCATTACAAATGATAGTGATGCTTGTTATTTTGGCAGGAATAGCTTATGGAACTTATTCTGCTACCATGGCTCAGTTACCTGATATTACAGGAACTGTGGTTGGAAACACAAGCAGCCATAACCAAACAGATAGTATTCGCGGAACTATTTATGTAGAAGATGATTCACATAACAACATATCAGTTATTATTACAAATACTACAAAGATTTACAAGGAAAGTAATGATGATAAGCTTCTTGAAGCCAAAATGAATCAATTGAAAAAAAATAGTAAAATTGAAGTTCACACTATTGGTGATCCAACAAACACTATTCCACCACAAATAGTGGCAGAAAAAATAATAATTAAGAAGAAGGAAAAATAATCCCCACAATTAATCTTTTTTTTCGAAATTCTTATAATGTATTTTTATTTAATTCTTCAGAATACCTTGATTCTTTAGATATTATTCCTTTACGAATAATTACACCCTCATTTTCCAATAAAAATTGTTTATACTGATTATTTGTGCTTCCAACATATCCTCCTATTGTCCAATCAGATCGTACTGTCCTGTGACACGGAATTACAAGAGGATAATAATTATTAGACAATACATTTGCTACTGGTCTTGCACTTCTTGGTTTTCCTATCATTTCAGCTAATTTTTTATAAGAAGTTACTTTCCCGTATGGAATTTCCTGTTGTTTTTTTAGAACATCCTGTTGGAATTCTGTTAAATCTGTGAAATCTAATTTGTTTATGTCAAATTTAACATCATAACCGAGAATGATATCTTTTATATCGGACATTGTTTTATAAATAAATTCGTTTGGATTAGTTTCTGTGATTACTCCATTAAATCGTATTTTTCCATAGTTTTGTTTTCTTGTTGAAACTTCAGGTAATAAAACTTGTTCTAAAATGTCTGTTTTACTATTCCATACAATACCTATTTCTCCAATCAAAGAGTTGAAAGAGATATATTTATGTATACCTAAATTAGCCACCCCCTAATTTATCAAAACGATTAAAATAACTAATTAATACTATATTAAAAGTAACATATAAAAATAACTGAATAATTAATAATAATTTATAAAAAAGTATTACTGATGTAATATAAAAAAAAGAAAAACATCCTATGTGAAAAATGGGGTCACTGGGATTTGAACCCAGATCCTAGGATTTCTCTTGTCTCAGCACTCCAATTGATCATCATCGTTATGCCTCAGTGTGCGCACTTTCTTCAAAGACAACTGGAGTCCCAGATGATGCCTGGTTACACTATAACCCCTATCATGTAAAATAGATACTAAGACTAAATCTACTAGGATTATAATTATATATTTATAATAAAGTCATATATAAATTTTTTGCAAAAAAAAGTAAAAAATAAAAAATAAGATGAAAATTAAACCATCTTATATTTTTTCATCCTCATCAAGAGCTACTCTCATTGTATCAGAATCTTGAGGCATGTATCTTAAGAAGTCATCAGCAGCTCTTCTAACATCAGAAGAACCTATAATGTAACGACCAGCAATAATAATATCTGCACCATTTTCTAATGCTGTGTTAACTTTTTCAGGAGTTACTCCACCAGCAACAGCTATTAAACCTCTTTCTCCTAATTTAGATTTAATATCTTTAATGTTACCCCATTCAGATTGTTGTTCATTATCATTATCATTCATAGTTTCTGAATCAATATTTCTGTGTAATAACACAATATTTGGTTTTAATTTTAGTTGTTCAAGTTTTGCTGGAATATCTTGTACATTCATCATGTCAAGTATAGAATAAATACCTTGTTTAGTACATTCATGAATAGCTTTTTCAATAGATTCATTAGTACCTAAACCTGAAATTGCAACTGCATCAGCAGTTTCATCAGCAGCCATTTTAACTTCTACTCTTCCAACATCTAATGTTTTTAAATCAGCTATTATGAAAGCACCAGGTCTTTCTTCTCTGATTTTACTAATAATTTCTACACCGAACTTTTTAACAAGAGGAGTACCTGCTTCTATTAATATTCTTTCACGTTTAGGTAAATCTCTTATGATACTGCGCATTTTATCTTCATTATCAAGATCTAATGCAACTTGTAAGTATGGTGGGTTCCATAATTTCATTGCTTTGAATCCCATTATTGGATGTGTTCCTCTATCTTTTTCAGCTAATACTTTATCAATTGATGGATATTTATCAAATGCACGTTTAATTGCAAGTTTTGTTGCTCCATAATTGTATTGATAAATTTTACGATAATCCTTAGCTGAAGGATCAATAAATACATTAACCATTAAAACTAAGTCTTCAACCATGTCACGTGGAATGATTTCTTCTTCTACAGCATCAGCTACTGCTCTTCCAACTGCTGTTTGAGCAGGACCAAATATTTTACTTGCATCTTCTAAATTTTGTACTGTAACTTTTGGTACAATTAAAGTTGCAGGTTTTGTTGGTAAATTAGGTCTAACCACTGATAATAGTGGTGTGTGTCCTACAGACATGCTAGCCATGTTTGTTGCAAATGCTGTTCCTACTGGACCTTCTTTATCTCCAATTATTAAATCGATATGAGCTAATTCTGGCCCATCACCAATTAAAGCTTCTCCTATTTCATACATAAGTTATTCTCCATTATATTTTTGATAATGACCCATTTTAGATCATTAGATATTGGATAATTTAATATTTATTATTAATTTATATGTATGTAATTTTTCAATAATATAATTAGCTATTACATTAATATCAAAAATTATTAAATAGAAAGATACAAAGATAAATACATAATTTAACTTTCTTGGAGAATTTTTATGAAAATTGATACACACATCCACAGCAAATATTCAAAAGATTCTATAACTCCCTTAGAAGATATTGTCAAATATAGTCAAAAAGTTGGTTTAAATGCTATTGCAATAACAGATCATGACGAAATAGAAGGAACATGGGCTATAAGAAAATTAGAACATGAAGGATTACTATTAATTCCCGGTGAAGAAGTTAGCAGTACAGAAGGACACATTGTAGCATTGGGCATTACTGATTATATCAAGCCATTACAAACTCCTGCAGAAACTATTGACCAAATACATGACAATGCAGGCATAGCAATTGCTGCACATCCATATTGTTATTATAGAAGCGGAATTGGAGATATTGTAAGAAGTTTAGATGTTGATGCTATGGAAACAAAAAACTCTCGATTCATACTGGGAGTATCCAATTATTTAGCAAAAAGAGTATCTGAAAAATATAATATTCCTGAAATAGGAGCTAGTGATGCTCATTTTCCTAAGGGAATAGCACGGTGTTATACTGAAATTCCAGAATGTGATTCTGTTGATGAAATACTTAAAAACATAAAAAAAGGAAACACTAAAGCCTGTGGTGAAAGAACACCTATGAACCTTATAATAAAAGAAGTAATAAGAAAAAAGGGAAGAAAAACAAAACCTAAAGGGATAGATTAATAGTATAATGTTAATCTAAACTCATGTTCTCCAATAACTTTTTTTGCACTAATTCTATTTTTATAATTACCTGAATGATTAGTTAGGATAGTTTGATTGATTGTTAAATCATATAATACATAATTCTTATTTGATAAGATATCTTCTGCAATTTCTTTTGAAGTAGAATCGTTTTCTTCAATTTTTATTAAAATGTTCTTATCATTAAAGGAATATGAAGATAATAAGTTTAAAATATCCATTGCTTCATTATTGTTATGTGAGTATTCATCTTCCTGATTCAATACATAAAACATTGAAATTATTACTATGAATATAATTAATATTGAAATTAACGCGTCATATAACAATAATTGTCCATTTTCATTCATATTTGTTTTTTATCCACCTCACTATGTCATCTTTTTTAGAAATAACTTCTTTTGTTACTTGATCTATCTGTTTTTTTCCTTCATCAAAATCTATTGTATCTATTGAATCTATAACTTTTTTCACAGGTGTATATGCTGCTTCCCTAAATTTTGGTACTAATTCTTCTATTTCTCCACTGCCTCTTTGGATAGTTGTTTTACCTGAATCATCAATGTATCCTATGATTCCTACTTTAATATTTTCTTTTGATAGAATTTCAATAATATTTTCTGCATATTTTTCTGTGGTTATTATCATAAGAGAATCAATTGAAACTCCTAGGGGATCTATATCTAGTTCTTTTAACATTTTATAAACTTTAGGATTGATTAGTTCAACTATTTTATCTTCATATAAATGAATACCTAATCCTGTTGTTTTGTTTATTTCGTTGACATCTCCGATTATTCCACCATTTGTAATGTCAGTCATTGCATGTATTTCTTGTAAGGGATTTAATAAATTTGATGCCTTGATAAATTGAACATTTAATGTTTCCATTATCACACTAGGTACATTATTATATATTGCAGTAGTAGTAATTGTTCCTCCACCGGATCCTTCGGTCATTAGAATTACATCACCTTCTTTTGATTCACTTCGTGCTGTTGGTTCTTTAGGTGATGTTCCTACTGCACCAACTCCACCTACAAGCCTGTCTCCGAGGACCATGTCTCCACCAATTCTTAATGTACTTCCTGATACTAATGGTACTTGAGTTAATTCGCTTACTGCACATATTCCTGCAGTGAAATCCAGTATTTTGGAGATATCTCCATCATCTGCCAAGTGTATGTCACTTATTAATGCAACAGGTTTAGCTCCCATTACACATACGTCCCTAAGTGTAGCTCGGGCAGTGTGAAAACCTGCTAAAAATGGATAATCACCCAGTCTTGAGTGTATTCCATCTATTGCTGTGGTAACATATTTAGTTTCTTTTTCTACTTCAACTACTCCTCCATCATCTTGTGCTGTGGGATTAACAATTGATGATGCATTGGTGTTTTTTATTATTTCTGCTATTTTACTGTGAACATAGAAATCTCCTTGTCCTCTTGATCCAACACCAAATTCGCCCATGTTTATATTACTTTTTGGATAAGTTAATAACTGATTTTTTTCTAAAGATTCTGTTATTTTTACTTCTTCCAATACAGCTTGTGACAGTTTTGTTGAATCATTTTCATTTATGTTCTTGTAGAAACGAATTATTGAAGATAATTTTTTTATGATTTCTTCCTCGTTTTTTGATTCTCTTATACATTTTTTTACATAATTTTCTATGTCCATAAAAACCACGTTAATAATTTTTAATAAAAAAGTATGATTATATTTCTATCATACAAATGTAATAAATATTTTTTTTAAAAAAAAAGATTAATCGATTAGATTAACAAAATTGTTTAAAATTTTAAGTCCGGCTTTACCACTTTTTTCTGGGTGAAACTGAAGTGCAAAAAGATTGTCTTTACCAATTGCAACAGGAACATTCATCCCATAATCAGTATATGCTGTAACATATTCTTCTACACTCGGATTTATATAATAAGAATGAACAAAGTACATATATTCATTATCTGTTCCTTCTAGAATAGAAACATTGTTTGAATCCGTGTCATTTATTTTTATTTGATTCCATCCCATATGAGGTATTTTATAACCGTTATCTAAATTAAAACGTTTAACAGTACCATTCATTAATCCTAAACCGTTAATATTATTTGTTTCTTCACTAGATTCAAATAATAATTGTAAACCTAAACAAATACCCAACATTGGTTTGTTATCTTCAACATGAGCAGTAATAATATCTGAAAAAGGAGCTATATTATCCATAGCTACGCCAAAAGCTCCTACACCTGGGATAATAAGAGCATCAGCATCTTTTAAAACTTTTTTATCAGAGGATACTTTAACATTCTCCCCTATACGATTAAAGGCATTATGAATACTTCGTAGATTACCGCTACCATAATCTACTATAACAATATCACTAATATTAACACATCCTAAAAAAAGAAAAAAAATAGAGTTTATCGGTCACCGGATGGTGTTTGTGAATCATAGAAGTCTTTGATTCTTATTGTATCGTCTAGGTCTGGTGTTGATACTTCGTGTAGTACTG
>CAMNFZ010000053.1 GCA_946537725.1 uncultured Methanosphaera sp. | reverse complement strand
AAGAAGAAACAGAAGAAGACATCATAAAACAACAAGAAGAAACAATACAACAATACAAAGACAAACTACAAAGAGTTCATGCAGACTTCGAAAACTACAAAAAAAGATCCGAAAAAGAAAGATTAGAATTCGTAAAATATGCCAATGAAGGACTAATACTCAAAGTACTGGAGGCTTATGAAGATTTAGAAAGAGCTTTAGAAGTTGAAGAAGACAAAAATCTAAGAGAAGGAGTCGAACTAATCTACAAAAAAATGACAAAAATCTTAGAAGAAGAAGGTGTTGAACCAATAGAAACAGAACACCAAAAATTCGACCCATTCAAACACGAAGCTCTAATGACCGAAAATAATGAAGAATATGAAAACAACGAAATAATACAAGATTTACAAAAAGGTTATACTCTAAATTCAAAAGTAATACGTTACTCTAAAGTTAAAGTATGTAAAAAATAATCAAATTACGATAATAAAATAATTAAAAAAAAAATAGATAAGGTGATATTTATGACAGAAGAAAAAGTAATTGGAATAGACTTAGGAACAAGTAACTCAGCAGCAGCTGCATTAATTGGTGGAAAACCAACAATCATACCAAGTGCAGAAGGTGCAACACAATACGGAAAATCATTCCCAAGTTACGTAGCATTCACAGATGATGGAGAAGTATTAGTAGGAGAACCAGCAAGAAGACAAGCAGTAACAAACCCAGAAAACACAATAAGTGCAATAAAAAGACACATGGGATCAGACTACAAAGTAAACATCAAAGGAAAAGATTACACACCACAAGAAATTTCAGCATTAATCCTACAAAAAATCAAAAAAGATGCAGAAGCATTCCTCGGAGAACCAGTACAAAAAGCAGTAATTACAGTACCAGCATACTTCGATGACAACCAAAGAACTGCAACAAAAGATGCAGGAAAAATTGCAGGATTAGAAGTATTAAGATTAGTTAACGAACCTACTGCAGCAAGTCTAGCATACGGATTAGACAAAACAGATGAAGAAGACGTTAACATATTAGTATTCGACTTAGGTGGAGGTACGTTAGACGTAACCATCATGGAATTCGGAGACGGTATCTTTGAAGTAAAATCAACAAGCGGAGACACAAACCTCGGTGGAACCGACATGGATACTGCTTTAATGAAATACTTAGCAGAAGAATTCAAAAAAGAAAATGGCGTAGACTTATTAAATGATGACCAAGCAGCACAAAGATTAAGAGAAGCAGCAGAAAAAGCAAAAATTGAATTATCAACAACACTCACAACAGACATCAACCTACCATTTATCACAGCAACACAAGCAGGACCATTACACTTAAACATGACATTAACCAGAGCAAAACTTGAAGAACTTGTAGATGGTATTGTACAAAAATGTGGAGCTCCAATTAAACAAGCAATTAGCGATGCAAAAATGGCAAATGGAGACATTGACAAAATCATCCTAGTAGGTGGACCTACAAGAATGCCAATCATACAAAAATATGTAGAAGACTTCGTTGGTCAAAAAGTAGAAAGAGGTATTGACCCAATGGAATGTGTAGCATCTGGTGCATCAATCCAAGGAGGAGTACTAGCAGGTGAAATAGATGATTTAGTATTATTAGATGTAACTCCATTATCCTTAGGTATCGAAACCATGGGTGGAGTAGCAACAAAACTCATCGAAAGAAACACCACAATACCTACAAAGAAAAGCCAAATATTTACAACAGCAGCAGATGGTCAAACAAGTGTAGACATACACGTAGTACAAGGGGAAAGACCAATGGCTAATGATAACACAACCCTTGGCAGATTCCAATTAGTTGGTATCCCATCAGCACCTAGAGGAACACCACAAATTGAAGTAACATTCGACATAGATGCAAACGGTATTATAAATGTATCCGCTAAAGATAAAGGAACAGGTAAAGAACAACAAATAACAATTACCTCATCCAACAAATTATCTGATGAAGAAATCGAACAAAAAGTAAAAGAAGCAGAAGCTCATGCTGAAGAAGATAAAAAACGTCAAGAAGAAATTGAAATCAGAAACAATGCTGATTCATTAGTATACACTACTGACAAAACTTTAGAAGAACTAAAAGATCAATTAGCTGAAGACAAACAAAAATTACTTAAAGATCAACAAGCAGAACTTAAAGACGCAATAGAAAAAGATGATATTGATTTAATCAAAGAAAAATCTGAACAATTAGACAAAACAATCCAAGAAATTGGTGCAGAAATTTACCAACAAGCTGCTCAAGCTGCTCAAGCACAACAAGAAGCAGAACAAGCAAATAACAACACCCAACAACCAACAGATGATGATGATACCATCGATGTTGACTTTGAAAAAAAATAAGTTAAACAATTAATAGCTACAAAAACAAATATATCCAATATAGACATGAAGGATTCTAGTTAAGGAAGTACTCCTTAACTATTTTTTTTTATTTGATTAAAAGGGGAAATTCAATGGCAGATAAACGAGATTATTATGAAGTCTTAGGCGTTGATAAAAACGCAGACAAAAAAACTATTAAAAAAGCATACAGAAAACTTGCAATGAAATACCATCCTGATGTTAATAAAGATGATCCTGATGCTGAAGAAAAATTCAAGGAATTAAGTGAAGCATATGGTGTATTATCTGATGATGAAAAAAGACAAAGATATGATCAATTTGGTCATGCAGGTATGGATGGATTCAGTCAGGAAGATATATTCAACAACATTAACTTTGAAGATATTTTTGGAAACTTCAGTTTTGGAGGAGGCCAAGGTGGATTTGGTAGTATTTTCGAAGATTTATTCGGCTTTGGAGGTTCACCAAACAGAAGAAATGATAGAGGTAAGGATATAGTCCAAACCATTGAAATTACCTTGGAAGAAGTTGCAACTGGTGTATCCAAAGATTTAGATATCAGACATCTTAAAAGTTGTCCTCATTGTCATGGTGAACGTTCTGAACCTGGTACATCTTCTAAAACTTGTACATCATGTAATGGTTCCGGTCAAATAAGACAAGTGCAAAATACTCCTCTTGGACAATTTTCCACTGTTTCTCCTTGTCCACAATGTAAAGGAGAAGGTAAGATTATAGAAACTCCTTGTACTGAATGTCATGGTAGAGGTTTAACCAGCACAGTTAATAAGATTTCAATACCTATTCCTGCTGGTGTAGAAACTGGCAGTAGGTTAAGAGTTGCTGGTGAAGGTGATGATGGTCTTAATGGTGCTCCTGCAGGAGATTTATATATTACTATTAAGGTATTGCATCATGATTTGTTTGAAAGAGATGGACAACATTTATACTATGATTTAGATATAAGTTATGTTCAAGCTTGTTTAGGATCTGAAGTTGAGGTTCCTACACTTGATGGAACTGCTACTGTTAAGATTCCTGCAGGTACTCAGAGTGGAACAACATTTAAGCTTAGAGGAGAAGGTATTAAGCATGTAAATTGGTCTGGTAAAGGTAATTTATATGTTAAAGTCCATGTTGTTGTTCCTAAAAAATTATCTGATAAACAAAAAGAGTTACTTAAGGAATTTGCTGAGATTAGTGGTGAAGAAATTTCTCATGCAAAAACTGGATTCTTTGATAAGGTTAAAGAGTCTTTAAATAAATAATTAGTTGTTTTTCCCCCTTTTTACTTTTTACTATTTTTTTTGACGTGATTTTTATGATTATTAATGATGAAAATATTTTTATAGATGTTATTGTTGATGATGAAAAATTTAGTCATCTAAGTATTAGTGAAGTTGAAGAATTACTTAACAAATACAAATACCAAAAAAATGAAATGAAACCTAAAGAAATGATAAGTATTCCAAAATGTTATGCTTATTTTTGTGAGGATAATGAAAATAATGAATTCAGATGTAAAATATATAAAACAGCATTTGGTTCAGATAGATGGATAATGTTAATGTATGATGAAAATGAAGGTTATGCATTATACAAAAACCCAGAAAATAATAAGTACGAATTAGCATGGTACCATAGAAAACTTGAAAAACCACTAAATGCTAGTGAAGAAGAAAAAATCATAAAATGCTATATTCCAATAGGAAAATAATTAAAAGATGAAAAACTAAAAATTTATATATAGAAAAAAATGGTGATAACAAATGGCATATGATGCAGAAATATTAGTTGTAGGATGCGGAAACGTCCTTTTTAAAGATGACGGATTTGGTCCAGCAACAATAGATGAAATAGAAAAACACTTAGATGAAAGACCTTTACCTTCAAATGTTATGACAATAGATGCAGGTACCAGTGCACCTCATTACATATTCTCATTACCTAATCCATTATGGAAAAAAATAGTCATTCTAGATATTGCAGACTTTGGAGGAAAACCTGGAGATATTAAAATATTATCTAAAGATGAAGTTCCTCAAGGAAAATATCAGGACCCTCATTCAGTTTCAGTTGCAGATCCTCTTGATGAATTAGAAGAAGTGGAAATAGTAATAATTGCATGTCAACCAGAAAAAGTATCTTCACCATTTGTTGAATACGGATTGAATGATAGTGTTTCAGCAGCAATACCTAAAGCTATAGATATCGTTTATGAAGAAGTTAACAAATAACTTCATTCAACATTTTCAATTTTTCCATACTGACCACCACGACCAGAACATATTTTTATAGTATTTTTCCTATAGGATTCAATAATTTTTGCCAACCTAGAATCTATTTTACTAATTTTATCTAATTCGACATTTAACAATACATTAATTTCTGTACCAAATTCTGTTACTAATGCATCATATCTTGATTGTACATACTTTGTTGTTATTCCTTTTGAATGTACCATGCTAAGTAATTCAGAAAGCGGAAGTAAATATTGATAGTGTGGCCTATTTTTTGGATGTTCAGGTTTTTCATAATCTGCTAATTCATGAATTCTGGATATTACACCTTTCTTGATTTGTCCACCACAATCACATTTCATATTACGTTTTAAGGCCGATTCAATATCATAAATTTTATAGCATTTGATGCATCCTGTTTCATGATATTTGCCCATTTTAGGATTTATTCCATAATTTTCTATTATTTTAGCCTGTTTAATGGATTTTTTTATCCCATTGAATGATAATTCCTTGATTTTCATCTTATTGAATTCACGTCCTATCCTGTGAGGCCATGGTGAGTGGGAATCTGAATTTGTTAGGAAGGTGTAATCTTTCAGTTCACTTATTGTATCTGCCAGGTAAGTGTCACTAGATAATCCTAGTTCTACAAAGTCGGGCTTTTTTGTATAACAGTCAAGTATTGAATCATATTCCTTATAAATTCCGGTCCATGGAGTAAAAATGTGTGCCGGACCGATTATACAATCATGTTTTCTTATTATATCAAAAATTTCTGCTGCATTCATTCGTAGTTTTGGTCTTCCATCTGCATCCATATTTTTTACAATGAATTCATCCCTCATTTGCCATGCTGTTTCTATAGATGGGATAAGTATCAGATGATGTATTCTTTGATTATCTTCAACTTCTGTAGTTATTATAAAATTAGTTTTTGTTTGATTTTTTTGGAGTTTATAAATTCCTGAATTATCTATTTCTTCAAGATTTTCTTCTAAGGTTTCTAACCATTTGGAATGTAAGGCATCTCCTGTTGCTATTAAATCTAATCCTTTTTTTGATGATTCTGATGCCATTATTGTTGGAATCATGTTTTTTGATGTTGCCATTGAATATTTACTATGAACATGTAAATCAGCATTAATTATCATAAATATCACATGAAAAACAGGAGAAAATAGGAAAGGATTATCCTATGTATCGTAGGTCGTCCGGACTTTGTACTGGTTGTTCCATTCCCATTGGAGGTAATTTTTGAGTTGCTGCTATTCTTTTTTGTGTTTCTTCTATTTGTTCTTCAATTTCGTCAAGGTCAATTTCGAAGTTTAATAGTTCAAATAGCACTAAGAGTACGGATTTAGCTGCACTTGCATCTATGAAGAATCCTGGAGTTTCTCCCATTAAACATAATCCTGGAATGTTTTTTTCTTCTGCATAGTATAATAGTAGACCGGATGCTCCTATTATTGCTCCACCATCTTCTTTTCTTATTAGTGTATTGTCTATTTCAAGTACTTCTTTTATCATTTCTTCATTGTTTGCTGCAACAAATACTCTGTTGTTTTCAACAAATTCTCCTGTACCTAATCCGCCTAAGGTAAATATTTTGGTTGCTCCCAAGTCTTCGAAGTAGTCCATTAAATATCGTGAAATGGCTGTTTGTCCTTCAAAATCTGAACCTTGGGAATTTCCTGTTAGTAATATTACGTCCTGATTATTTTCACCTAAATCTTTAATGTAGTAGAATTCGTTTTTCATGTGTTCTATTAGACCGTTTTCTTTCATTGTTACTTGTGGTGGAAAATAGTCTGATTTGAGTTCTGCAAATTTTGTTGCGTCTAATTTTTTGATTATTTGATCTACTACAAATTTTCCTACAAATCCTATTCCAGGTAATCCTTCTAATACAATTGGATTTTCTAGGTCTAATTCTTTTGTTTGTATTATCTTGTTTTTATCTGCCATTTTACTCCTCCAAGGCTTCTTGTTGTTTTTTTAGTATTCTTCTATATTTTCCGTATTTGTCTTGTGGAGAATATCTTGCTGGGAATATTACTCCTGTTTTTTCATTACAATCAGGACATGTTTCTTGTAATGTGTATTCCATACATTTGTTGCATCTTCTCATCTGAAATTTCATAATATTATATTAATCATTTTCTTACTTATATATGCTTATTTACACTTGCAATGTATGTCTGGATTTTTTTTATGATGTATTTAAAATTTTGACATGAATTCTTCTAATTCGTCTTTGATTTTGTTTAGTTGACTTGAACCTATGTGACCTATATATGAGTTATAGATGATTAGTTCAGAATTGTTAATTAATGCATGCATAGGTATAGCATCCAGTTCTGGTGGGAAGTATTGATCCTCTGATATTGCAATTATAAGAGTTGGTACTTTTATATTGGATACTTCATCTGATAAATCATAATTTATTGATGCTTTGTTTCTATAATATGCATCATAAACATTTTCTTCAGAATCCTCCAATGCAAATTCATCCATAAAATTATCAATTTCATCTTTTGTTAAATCCATATAATACTGCCTGGATAAACCAAAAGAATACATTGCCTTACTTGATAATTGTAATGAACGTTTAAGTTCTGCATCAGGATTATTGAAATTAGGATCAGATTCTATTATATCATTCATAACTTTGCCAATAATATAATTCTGTCCTCCAACCTTATAACTACTAACCAATGATATTAAAAAACTGATATCATCAGGATATGTTGCAGCCCATGTCACTGCTTCAAAACCACCCATTGAATTTCCTATAAGTCCTAAAGGATGAATTATATTCAATGCTTCTCTTAGGAATTCCTTATTAAAGTTCACCATATCAAGTATAGTGTATTCAGGATAATCCGTGAATAATTCAGATGTACTAGGACTGCTACTGCCCGGAGTACCTAGAGTAGATAAAGAAACAAAAAAGTATTTATCTGTATCAAATGCCAGATTTTCCCCTATTGCTTCCTTAATTCTTTTTACTGAAGCATAGTTTCCACTTGTTCCATGAAAGTATATTATTGCATTAATAATATGACCTTCTTCATCGTATTTTGGAGTTCCGAATGTTATATATTCTACGTTTAAATTTTCCAAAACGTTACCATTTGTAAATGTAAATTTATCTAATGAGTAATATTCCGGATTAATAGATTCAATTTCCATAAAAATCCTCAAAAATAGTCAATATTTTAAATTATTATAAAAAAAAGTTATAGAATAGAAATGATATGATTAATCATCTAATTCACGATGGAAACTACCTTCTCCATCATTTTCTTCAACCATTTCTATACATTTTTCAGCTGATTCTTTTAATATTTTTTCAGCTGTAGGGTAATCTTGTGCTGTTACCATCACTCTGTATTTAGGTGCCCCTACACATTGAACTTCAACATTTTCTGATTCTATAGATTCTAAAGCGTTAATAATTATTTCTACACCATTCGGTTTATATGAAGTTATGTCAATGTATCCTGTGATTTGCACTTCTGGAGTTGAAATGTTTTTCTTAGCTACATCAGTTATTATTTTTGCCCATTCTTCATCGACATCAATTGCTAATAAAACTTCTTCACCCTCATCAGAAGCTAACTCAAATCCTTCATATAAATCTCCGAACTCTTCCATTATGAGATATCCTACTTCATCATATGCCTCATCTAAGGTCTTATTTATTGATCTTGCAGATATTTCTAATAATTTTTCAGCTTTTTGTTCTATTTTCCACTGCTGAATTCTTCGGGTTCTTTGATCTTCACGAATACGTTTTAATGAAGCATCAACATGTCCTTTCTTAGGATTTACTCTTAATACACGTGCTACAATTTTTTGGTTTTCTCTTACATAATCTCTTATGTTTTTTACCCATCCAGAAGATACTTCAGATATGTGTATAAATGCTTCTTTACCTTCATATTCTTCTAGTTTAGCAAATGCACCGTAACCTAATACTTTATGAACTGTTCCAACAATTAGATCACCTTCTTCAGGCCATTCTTTGTTCATTCTAACCATTTAATCACCTGGATTTAGTAATCTTGTTGTACTTAATTTAGTGGTTTAAAACTTCTACGATTTGTGCGTAAATTTTAGAACGTCCACCTTTTGGTTCAACTAATGTTTTTCCACAAATTACACATTTTACTGTTGAAGCTGCGTGGTCGAATATAACTTGGTGGTTTTCACAGTCCCCACATTTTACTTTTAAAAAATTACTTTGTTGTTTAGCCATTGAAAGTTCCTCCATTAATAAATTTTACTTAGTTGGATACGAATTCAACTTTTCCTGCACGGAAACCTGAACCTTTGATATGGGATTTTCCACATTCTTTACATTTGTATCTTAAGTCTAATTTTTTAACAGGTTTACTT
>CAMNFZ010000052.1 GCA_946537725.1 uncultured Methanosphaera sp. | reverse complement strand
TATATTTGGGTTATTACTCATATTTCCCTCAAAGCAAGGTTTTCTACAGAGCCAATAACATATTATTGTTTCAAATTAGGAACAAATTCTTTTTTTATTTCGTTATACATCATGTTTTTTGACCCACACCCCTCCCCCCACACTCTCCCCCTCAGAGCCCCAGAGTTGCTTAAAATCATTTATAAGTAACAGAAAATAAATAATAATATAATCAAGAAAAAAATCAAAAGAATTTCTTGAAAATACGAAGTAAATACTTGAAAAATTATTAAAGGAGGGAATAACGTTGAATAAAATTAAACAAAAATATGTGACTAGAAAAACACTAAAAGTAAATGAAAAAAATGACATTGATTCAATAATCGAAATATTTCAAAAATTTGGCAAAAAATACCATGTAATCACAACAACCTTAGAACCAGACATACAATACCAAACAAAAAACACCAAAATCACACAAACATACACAAAAACAATACTCCAAGAAAACATGAATTCAATGATAAAAAAATTGAAAAACAAGGGAAAAATAACACTAATCATCATAGACAACCTAAATCATGAAAACAAAGAAGTTAACAAAAAAATTCACAAACTAAACAAACTAAAAAATGTTAAAACAAAAAAAATCCAAGAAAAAGACACATTCAAAACACTTGATGAAATCATCAGCGGAGGTGTGAAATGAAATACAAAAATATTTACAAACTAAATAACCGCTACATAATCAAAAAACAAATTTATGCCAAAAGTATTGTTTACGGAAATTTTGACAGAATAGAAGATGCAATAAAACACAGAAACATACTTGCAAAAAATTCATGGTACAAAAATGCTACAACAGGTTACCCAAAAGAACAACACTTTCCAAAATACCATGTTAAACAGACAGATAATGGTTATTTAGTAATCAATAAGAAAAATGGTAGAACATTTGGAACTTATAAAAATTGTAAATATGCACGTATAATCAAGAAAATATTACCATTCTATGAAGATGACATTAACATTTCACAAATAGAAAAAATAGCACATAAAGAATTTTACAAATACATAAGCTACAACAAGATGTGTGGAAGATATCATGTAATTTATAAGGGCATTGTAAGAACCACACACAAATGTTTAATAGATGCACTGCATGAAAGAGATCTGATTGTAAAATATGATGGGGACGAAGAACTAATGTGTGAAAACCCAACAATAATCTATGACTACTCAAAAGAGGAACTTCCCTCTTTTACCCATGAATGTGAAAACATATACTACAAAGATGAAAATGTGAACAAATACCAATTGGAAAAACAGATAAGAAACAATAAACTAATCATAGGCAGTTACCCAACATACAATTTAGCCTGCCTAATAAAAAGATACCTAGATAATAAAAATTGGAATGAAATAGAGATAAAACATATCATGAGCATTACAAGAAAAATACATAACCGAGACAAGTATATTCAAAAACGTAATGGCAAATATTACATAGAACGGACAAAAAACAAGAGAACAATTAGATATGGACCTTATGATGACCTTGAAAAGGCAAGATATGTTAAAAATAGATTAGAGGAAAATAGTTGGAAAAAAAAGTTAATAAGAAAATTTGAAAGACAATACTTAATTCATAACACAAAAACAAAATATTACTATGATTCTACAGACTTTTTCAGAAAATCAGGATAAAAAGGGGTGAAAATATGGATTTCCTGTTAGCATTAGGCATTATGACATTATCATTAATAATATGTATTTTTTCAACACTGATTACAATAATTGTTGGAATAAGTTTAGCAAATTATTTAGGTTTAACTGGAATTGTATGGTGGTCATTTGTCATATTATTCTGGATGATTGTTACAAGCATTTTAAGATATAGTTCAAAATAATTGGAGGCAAAATTATGTTAAAATATGACATTCCTTTACGTGTTAAAATTTCAAACAGAGAATATGATAAACTTAAAGACAAACAAAATAAAAGCAAATATGTTAGAGATGCTATTAATTCATATTACGGAGATATGGCAGTTGAAATTGAATATTCTAAAAAAGAAATGATTGATGAAATTAAAAAGGATCTTAAGTTCGAACATGACAAGTTCAATCAACTTATTGAAGAACAATCTATGCAAGAAGAAAGAATGATATCTAAATTAGAAAAAATGAATGAAGAATGTGATTATAATTTAGAAAAACTTGAGAAAGAACGAAGGGAAATGGAACTTTTAAAATCATTGCATGTTAATGAAAAAAGCATGGAAGAGAAAATAATGGAAATTCTCCCAACTCTCCAAGGATTATATCAGTCTGGAAAGATTTTAGATTATGATAAAATAAGAATTCAAGCTCAAAAGATAAAAGTTACTCCATCGGAATTAAAAAATTGGATTGAAAGTCATATGGAGTTAGTTGAACAAAGTGATTATAAGTACATGCCACGAAGACATTCTGAAGCAAATGGAGATGAATATAAAGATTTTGATAAAGTATATTGAAATTTTCATTTTTTATTGAACTTCTGCGAAGGTATATGCTGGAGACTTGTATTCCAGTATTACTTCGCTTTTTTTATTGGGTGATACTGTAATACCACCAGCAATTGGACTATATTCGCAGAAAGTGTAATACTGTTATAGTATGTTTTTAATACTATGTGAGTGTTAGACAATTAAAATTACTACTACTACTACTACTACTACTACTACTACTACTACTACTACAACAACAACAACAACAACATGAACCAATCAAAAAAAAAAATAGTTAAAAAAATAATAAAAAAAGTAAGTTATATATCAAATGTTTGATTAAACATTTGTTTTTGCGTGTTTTTATCATCAATTTCATATAATGTAATTATAATCTTTTTAGCATCAGAGGAAGAACCATTAACATCAATAGTTTCATTTATATGGAAGGTACCATCCTTTATGTCATTTAATTCATTAGAACTTTTACCAATAGCCTGATTATCACCAGATAGTAATGTGTACTCCCCAACTACTTTATGAAAACTTCTTACAGAACGTAACATATATGATACATCATATTGACTGCTGTTTGAATCAGTTTTATGAACATTCAAATCAGTTATAGTCAATCCCGTGTTATAAAACATATTTGTTCCAACAAACATTAGAAGAGCGGCAACGATTATAGCCACCAACACGATTTTTTTATCCAATGCGACTTCACTCCTAAAAAATTTTTTATCTTAATTAATTATTGATTTTTCAAAATTAAAATAATTAATGTTAAAAACAAAAATATGATAAAAAAATAATAATGAAGAAGTAATAAACCCCTTAATTCAAAATAGGAACAAATAAATCAATACAACATTTTTTATTAAATAATCAAAACTCTTATTAATTTTTATTCATTAATAAGTTAAATTTAAGCATTAAAATCATTAATTAGATTACTCTAATAGTTTTTTAAAATATTTATACAATATAAAACAAAGTATTTATAAGGCATTTTAGAGTTATGAATTAAATTTTAAATATAGGGAAAAACTTCAAAAAAAAGAAACCATATTCATAATTTAAAAAATGACGAGTTATAAATTAAAAATTCAATGACATGATGCAACTCAATACATTAAGGAACGTGCAATTTTTATTTTTTTTTATTTTGCTGTGAATATGACGTGCATTAATAGAATTACCGATGATACAATTTTTAGTTTATAATTATATTAAAATGGGAGATTTACAAAAAATGATTATTAAAGGAAACATTTTAAATGTATTTACTGATGAAATACAACCAGGGGAAATTAAGGTAAATAATGGTATTATTGAATCAATTAAGGAAGTAGATCAATATTTCCCAGACATTATTGTTCCCGGCTTTATTGATGCACATGTCCATATTGAAAGCTCAAGAGTTACTCCTTCAAGATTTGCTGAAGTAGCATTAAGACATGGTACTACATCAGTAATTACTGACCCACACGAGATTGCTAATGTTATGGGACTGGAAGGTATTGAGTACATGATTAATGATGCTAAATTTGCTCCTTTAAGATTTTATTTTACCGCACCATCATGTGTTCCATCAACTTCATTTGAAAACAATGGAGCCCGTATTGGATGTGAAACAATAGACTCATTGCTTAAAAGAGATGAATTTGTTGCATTATCAGAAGTTATGGATTATCATGGTGTTGTTAATGGTGATGACGATTTAATCAATAAAATCAACATTGCTAAAAAATACAAAAAACCTATTGATGGTCATGCACCCCTTCTTAGTGGTATGGAATTACAAGAATATGTTAAATATGGTATTTCTACAGAACATGAGTGTATTTCAAAAAGAGAAGCTCTTGAGAAGAAACGTTTAGGTATGAAAATCATGATAAGAGAGGGCAGTGAATCACATATGCTTGAAGAATTAATTCATTCACCTACTGATTTTATTGTCACTGATGATATAAGTTCTGAAGATTTAGTTAAAGGCCATATGAATATTCGTTTAAGACAAGCTGTTGATTTAGGTATGGATCCTTTTGAAGCAATACGTAAAGTTACTTTAAATCCTGCAGAACATTATAATTTAAATAGTGGTTGTATAGCACCAGGTAAAAATGCTGATTTCGTGTTTATAGATAATTTAAACGATTTCAGAGTTAAAAGAGTTGTTGTAAATGGTAACACCATATTTAAGAAACAAAAGATATTGTATCGTGCCAAACCATTACCTTTAGAAACAACAATTAATTTAAATAATAAAAAAGCTGAAGACTTTGATGTTAAAGCTAATGATCCTAATAAGAAAAGTGCTGTTGTTAATGTAATGCGTGTTGTTCCTAACACTATTATTACTACTAAGGATACTGCTAAGTTAACTATTGATCATGGTCGCATTATTCCTTCAGTATTTGAAGATGTTCTTAAAATTAGTGTTGTTGAACGTTATGGTGGTAACACAATGTGTAATGGATTTATTAGTGGTTTTGGATTGAAGAATGGGGCAATTGCTTCCAGTATTAGTCATGATTCCCATAATATTATTGTTGTTGGTACTAATAGTGAATATATGGCCGAAGCTACCAATAAGATTATAGAAAATAAGGGAGGTATTGTTGCTATTAGTAACCAGGAGCAGATGGATTTACCTTTACCTATTGCTGGTCTTATGAGTGATAGACCTGTTTTGGAGGTTGCTAAGAAGTCCGAGGAACTTAATGAAATGGTTGATAGAATGGGTTGTTCTTTAGAAAGACCTTTTACAACTTTGTCTTTTATGGCTTTACCTGTTGTTCCTGAACTTAAAATTACAAATAAGGGCTTAATTGATGTTAATCAGAATAAGATTATTGATGTTGTTAATCATGAAGATTAATATTTCCTTATTTCTTTTTTTAGTAGATTAATGGATTGTTTGTGTTTTTTGTTTCCGTTTTTTTGTATGAAATCACTGGTTTTTTCTAGTTTTTTGATGAATTTTTCTTGTGCATCTACATCCATATATTCATATCTTGAATAATCAACCAACAATTCTATTATTTTATTTGTAGCTCTTGATATTAGGGGCATTGTTAAATCATTTTTAATTATATTAACTGGTTTTGCAATTATTGTTGTGGTTATATTTTTTCCATAAGTATCCTCTACTTTATCAACCACAAAATCCATAACTTTACAGCTAACCCTACAATCCACAGATTCCAAAGAATCCTCTGAAAGTAAACCCAGTATAGATTTAGTATACATTAACACATCATACGTAAACAGTAAATCAAAACTGCCCTTTTTCTTAATATTAAAAAGAGTATTATTAGGATACAATTTAAGAACAACATTACCCTCATGCAAGGACATGCCAAATGGTTTTATATTCAAATTTCCATCAGCACCCCTCGTTGAAATCAAAACTTCATAAATTGTATCAGAATCCATTTTTTCAAAAATCATGCTAATAACCTTAATATTGATACTTCCTATGTTCATTCCAATTAGTTAACATTTCATAAATAAAGTATGCAATTACCAAGAAAACAATAATTGGTAATAAGAATCTGAAAAATATTGATGTTAAAATAAAGGAACCCACACAAGCTATAACAATAATTATAATATTATCTAATTCCATAATATTATATATAGATTGAAGTAATATATAACAAATTAATAAAATGTTATATACTTATTTTTATGAATTATAACGGGAATTAAATATGAGCATTGTTATTATTAATAATTTTGGGCAATACAATCATAGAATATCCAGAACATTAACCTATTTAAACATAGAAAACAAATTAGTTTCAAACGAAACCAGTTTAGATGAAATAAAAGCATTAAATCCGGAAGGAATCATATTAGGCGGTGGACCTTCAATAGAAAGAATAGGAAACTGTGAAGATATTATAAAAGAAATAAATGTACCCATATTAGGAATATGTTTAGGTCATCAAATAATAGCTAACGTATTCGGCGGAGAAACAAAATCTGCAGAAATAGAAAGCTATGCACAAATAGATTTAAACATTGAAAAAGAAGAAGGTATATTCAAAGATGTTGGAAAATCATTAAAAGTATGGGCTTCACATAAAGATGAAGTAATAACATTACCAGAAAACTTTGAAATACTTGCAAGTTCAGACAAATGTGCTATTGAAGCAATGAAACATAAAGAAAAAGAAATTTATGGAATACAATTCCACCCAGAAGTTCAACATACACCAAGAGGTGGAGAAATATTCGAAAACTTCTACAATATATGTAAACAATAAAAGGGGTCGTGTAGATTATGATGATGGATACCAAAAAGTTTATAGAAGAATCAATAGAAAACATAAAAAATGAAGTTAAAGATGAAAAAGTAATAATCGCATTATCCGGTGGAGTAGACAGTAGTGTAGCTACAGCACTTGCATCAGAAGCAATAGGACACCAATTAGAAGCAATATTCGTAGATCATGGACTATTAAGAAAAAATGAAGCAGAAGAAGTGGAAAATACTTTCAAAGACAAAATTAACTTCAAACTAGTGAATGCAGAAGATGAATTCATAGCAGCACTAGCCGGAGTTACTGATCCAGAAAAGAAAAGAGAAATAATAGGACATAAGTTCATAGAAGTATTCGAAAGAGAAGCTAAAAAATCAGGAGCAAAATACTTATTACAAGGAACAATAGCTCCAGATTGGATAGAAAGTGAAGGAAACATAAAATCACACCACAACCTAACATTACCTGATGGATTAGTACTTGAAATAATCGAACCATTACGTGAATTATACAAAGATGAAGTAAGAGAAGTAGGTACAGAACTAGGTTTACCTGATTCAATAGTACACAGACAACCATTCCCAGGTCCAGGATTAGCAGTAAGAGTATTAGGAGACATTACAAAAGAAAAACTAGAAATATGCAGAGAAGCAAATGCCATATTAAATAAACATGTAGAAGAAGAAGGATTACATAAAGATTTATGGCAATACTTCGTTGTATTAACAGACAGTAAAGTAACAGGCGTAAAAGGAGACCAAAGAGACTTCGGATACCTGGTTGTAATAAGAATGGTACAATCATTTGATGCCATGACTGCAAATGTACCAGACATACCATGGCCATTTTTACATAAAGTATCACAGGAAATTACTGCAAACGTTCCCGAGATAACCCATGTATCATTATCTTTAAGTAACAAACCACCTAGTACAATAGAATTTGAATAAAAATCATAAACACCACCAAATTTTCTTTTTTTAAAAAAAGTGATTCAAATGCATAATTTAATATCGAGATTAATAGTTTATAAAAACATAGATGAACCTATATTTAACGAAATAACAAAACTCTTTAATAAATTTGAAAACGACAACCCCAACAAGGACGAATTAATAAATGACATATATACCCAAATCAATAATTTATTAAAATTAGCTACAGATTATGGTTTTAATAAAAATTTATGGCATAATTATCTAGCATACCTCCTTGCAACAACAGAAAATCCTTTCACTATTCTCAGTGAGAAGATTGGAGAAAAAAATGGCAGTGTAAATGAACTTGTTAAACAGGATCTTGAAATATTCTTAGAATTATTTAATTATGATTTTAGTGAAATTGAGAACTTATTGGACATCAATTGTTTTTCAATCATAACAAATTATACTGCTGTGGTAAAAAAAGAACAACTTTACAATAATGATGTCAGTTTTAAAGTACAGGAATTAAGTCAGCAAATTGAAGAAGTAAAAAATGTTGATGAAATGTTTAATGTTATAACATCATTTTATAAGAAGTATGGTGTGGGTAAGTATGGTTTAAATCGTGCATTCCAATTATCTCATGATGAAAAAAGTGATTTCATAATACCAATAACTTCTCTGGATGATGTTACTTTAGATGATCTTGTAGGTTATGAACTGCAGAAAGAGAAATTATTACATAATACTAAAAGCTTTTTAGCTGGTAAAAAGGCAAATAATGTGTTGTTATATGGGGATGCAGGTACAGGAAAATCAACGAGCATAAATGCTTTATTAAACCAGTTTTATCCTCAGGGTCTTAGGATGATTGAAGTTTATAAACATGAGACTAAGTATTTACCTAAGATTATTAATGAAATTAAAAATCGCAATTATAAGTTCATATTGTATATGGATGATTTGTCTTTTGAGGAGTCTGAAAGTGAGTATAAATATCTTAAAGCTCTTATTGAAGGTGGTCTTGAAACTAAACCGGATAATGTTTTAATTTACGCTAGTTCAAATAGAAGACATCTTATCAAGGAAACCTGGAATGAACGTGTGAATACTTCTTCTGATGAGGAATTATATCATTCTGATACTATAAGAGAGAAATTGTCATTAGTTGATCGTTTTGGTGTGACTATTGGTTATTATAAGCCTAGTGTTAAAGAATATTTTGAAATTGTTAAAACTATTGCTAGAAGATATCCTGAAATTACTCTTAGCGATGAAGAATTAGAAGATGAAGCTAATAAATGGCTTAGAACTCATGGTGGACAGTCTGGTCGTACTGCAGAACAACTTGTTTATCATTTGTTAGGTAATTTTTAATAATGAGAGTTATGAATAGGAATTAAATTTTTAGGTATACCAAAACCTTTATATACTTTCTAGTACAACATTTAATTGACTAAGAAATTTAGGTTATCCTAAAAATATTTATATCC
>CAMNFZ010000051.1 GCA_946537725.1 uncultured Methanosphaera sp. | reverse complement strand
ATGCATTAAATGATACTGTTGCTGGTCAACAGGAAACTATTGATGCATTAAATGACACAGTTGCTGGTCAACAGGAAACTATTGATGCATTAAACGACACCGTAGCTCAACAAGAAAAAACAATCGCAGACCTACAAGCAAAACTTGAAGAACTACAAAAACAAATCGAAGAATTAACCAAAGCTAAAGAAACAACATTAACAATCACTCCAATAGAAGACGCACAATATGGTGACGCAGTACTCATCACAGGTACATTAACCGATGATGAAGGAAAAGCAGTACCAGGAACAATTAACCTCAACATTAATGGAGAAAACGTAACTGTAGAAGCCGACACCACAGGAACATACCAATACGAATACACATTCAACAAACTCGGAGAAAACACTATCACAGCAACATATGATGGAACAGAAAAATACACACCAAGCAATGCAAACATAACAGTTGAAGTAGCAAAACAAGATACTGCAATAATCTTTGACGAAATCGCAAGCATAACCTCTGGAGAAAAAGCAAAAATAACCGGTCAACTAGTTGATGCAAATGGTAACGGATTATCAGGTACAGTAAAACTATTAATTAACAATGGTCGTGCAACCGTAAAAACAGACAGTGAAGGTAAATTCACATACGAAGCAACTCTAAGCAAAGTTGGAGTAAACAACATCACAGCAAATTACCTTGGAAATACCAGATACAACACATCAAATGCAACAACAACAGTTGATGTAACAGCAATAGAAACCAGTATCGAACTGGATGAAATTGCACCAATCAAATCCGGAGAAAGCATAACAATCAGCGGAAAACTCGTAGATGCAAACGGTAACCCAGTAGTAGGTACAATCAAACTACTAATAAACAATGGAAAAGCAACAGTAAAAACTGATGAAAATGGAGTATTCACATATGATTACACATTAAGCAAAGTTGGAACAAACAACATCACAGTCAGTTACCTTGGAGCTAACCGTTACACTGCAAGTGAAGCAACCACTACAGTAACTGTAGGAGCACTTAACACTAAATTAACCATTGACCCAGTTACTTCAGCTAAGAAAGGTGATAAAATCACAATCACTGGTAAACTTGTGGATGAAAATGGTAACCCTGTTGTTGGAACAGTAAAATTATTAATTAATGGTGGTCGTGCAACCGTAAAAACTGATGAAAATGGAGTATTCTCATATGAATACACAGTAACTAAAGTTGGAGCAAACAACATAACTGCAACCTATGAAGGTTCAAACCGTTACACAGTATCAACAGCTACCTCAACAATTAACGTAGCAAAAGCTGGTACAAAAATCACATTAAACTCAATAGGTACAGTTACACAAAAATCATTAGTGGATATTACTGGTCAATTAAGTGACGAAAACGGTAATGGTATTTATGGTACTGTTAAACTGTTAATTAATAATGGTCGTGCAACTGTAAAAACAGATAAAACAGGTGCATTCACTTACTCATATAATGCTACAAGAGCTGGAGATAACACAATCAAAGCAAGTTATCTTGTTAGCAATAACTATGAAGCAAGCGAAGCTACCACTAACTTTACTGTAGTAAAAGCATAATATTAATTAATAAAATCACTATTTAATAAAATGTGAAGGTTAATTTTCTCATTTAACTTTCACTCTCCTTTTATATTTTTTTTCCTATTTTGAACTACTATTTTTAAAAAATTATAATACGACTTACAGAATAGTTAATTATAAAAATAAATTCTTAGATAAATTATTAATAATGAAATAATTATTTTTTTTGTTTAATAGGAATAATTATTACTAAATAATATGGAGAATGCTATTAATGCGAATAGTAATTACAATAGGTGGATCAATCTTACTTAAAGAGTATGATAATAAGAAATTTGAAGCATATGCAGAAATTATCAAAGAAATAAACAAGGAACATGAAATATTCATAGTTGTTGGTGGAGGAAGACCTGCACGTGACTATATTAGTGTTGTCCGAGATATGGGTGAAAGTGAATCTATTTGTGATGAAATAGGTATTCAGGTAACCCGAATTAATGCACGTTTACTTCAATTAGCACTTAAAGACTGTTCATTCCCTGCAATTCCGGAAAACTTCCAAACAGCACTGGAATACTCAGCAACTGGTAAAATAGTTATCATGGGTGGTACGGAACCTGCTCATAGTACTGATGCAGTTGGAAGCATACTTGCAGAATATGTTGGCGCAGACCTTGTTATAAATGCAACAAGTGTTGACGGATTATATGATAAAGATCCTAACAAGTATGATGATGCAGTGATGTTTAGTGAAGTTACAGCTGATAAACTTATGGAAATTGTCTCAGACAATGACACCAAAGCTGGAACATATGAATTTATTGATAAAACTGCAATACAAATTATTAAACGTTCTGCTATTAAAACAGTAATAGTGAATGGTAATAATCCGGAAAATGTTAAAACCGCAATTTCAGAGCCTATTGGAACATTAATAACAAATTAAATTGATTGTTAAGGAGAATGTATTTTTATGGTAGTTGAAGCTCATAGACATTGTGCAATATGTGGAAAACCTATACCATTATCAGAATCTTTCTGTTCTGATCAATGTCAGGAACAATTCCAGTTAAGACAAAAACAGGTTGCTAAACAAAGAAAAATGATATATGTGGTGTTTGCTGTTATTATCATTGTTTGGTTGGCATTCATGTTTTTAAGACGATAAGCACCATTTTATAAAAAAATTTCTTTATATTTTTTTTTCTAAAATATATTTTTATATTATTAACGTAAGATTATAATATAACATTTAATAATTAATCGGAGGAATAAATACAAATGGATAACGCATTAATAAGAGTAGTTCTAGATATTTTAAAACCACATTCACCTTCATTACCATCATTTGCAATGTATTTAAGTAGTCTTGATGGTGTAGATGGTGTGAATATTACACTTATGGAAATAGATAAAGACACAGAAAATGTTAAAATTACAATGGAAGGCCAAGACCTTAACTATGATAAAATTAGGGAAGCAATAGAACATTATGGTGCTTCTGTACATAGTGTTGATGAAGTTGTGGCTGGTAGAAAGCTTGTAGAGGAAGTAACAACACCTCAAGATTAAATAATTATTATTCATACTCTCTCACATTTTTTTATTATTTTTTTCTAGAAAAGAAGGGTTTTGATTATCATGTCTAAAGGAAAAATAACACCAAACAATATATTACATTTTAATAAAAAAACTAAAAAAGAAGAAAAAGAGGAACTAAACAAGATTACCTTGGATAATTTAGTTCAGAAAGCCAGTAGTGACAATGTATCCGATGCACTAAAAAACTTATATGGATTTGATGGTGTAATAAAAGATGTTAAACCATTAAATGATGCTCATAAAGTTTCAGGATTTATCAGAACTGTTGAAACAAACTCTAATGATTGGGGTACTTGCATTAAAGGAATTTATGAATGTCTGGAAGATGAAATATTATTTATAAAATGTTCTAATGACGAAATTGCTGTTTGGGGTGAACTGGCTTCTACAGCCGCTAGGGAGCATGGAGTTAAAGCAACAGTTCTAGTTGGATCTGCAAGGGATACTGAGGACATAATAAAAACAGGTTTTCCAGTTTTTTCATCAAATTACAGGTCAAATGCTGGTTTGCCATATAACAATGGTGTTATAGGAGAAAATATTATATTAGATGATTATGTGATTAAAACTGGTGATTTTGCTGTTTGTGATAGGGATGGTGTTGTAATAATTCCAAGTGAAAAGCTTGAAGAAGTCCTTGTTGAATTAAATAAAATTAAAAAATTCGAAGAAAATTGTATAAAACAATTATTGGGTGATAATAAACGATTAGATGATATTGTGGGCTTTTAATAATTATCTAGTTCTTAATTAATTTTATTTCTTTTTTAACTCTTTTTAGTATTGTTTTTTCTATTTTTTTTATTATGTCTATTAATGTAGTATTTAAATATATCCAAAAGTATTTATATTAAGACAAGTAAAGTATTATTATATAATTATAGTTAAGTATAAATAAAAGCAATAAAATCTCTATTAAAACAATAGCTGATTAAATAATATTATATTAAGATAATCACCAAAAACACAAGAACAATGAACTCCAAAAACAATAACCCAAAAAAAGCTAATTCTAAAACTCAATAATTTACAAGAATGACACATAGTGTTTATTTTAATTATATTATAATAAATAAAATAATAAAAATGACAAAAAATAAACCTCAACTAAAAGAAATAGGTGTAATTAGTCATATAACAAGCACAAACAAACTAATTGTACCATCAAACAAAACTCCAAGAATAGGTTCGCTTTTAGTAAATAAGAAAAACAAGCCAATCGGAAAAATAAGTGACATCTTCGGAAGCACTAAAAAACCATACCTCTCAATAAAAACAAGCAACAAATACAAAAAAGCAAACCCTGGAGAAACAGTTTATTTATCACCACAAAATAAAAAAAGGAGGAAAAACAATGGCAGGAATTCTAAAAAGAAAAAAACGATTAGGTAGACCAAGAAAAAGTGTGAAAACATCAAGAACACCAAAAACAGAATCAAAAGTAATCAAAAGCAAAACAAAAACAACCACCAAAAAAACAGAAACACGCAAAACAACCACTAAGAAAGCAGAAGCAACCACTAAGAAAGCAGAAACTACCACTAAGAAAGCAGAAGCAACCACTAAGAAAGCAGAAGCAACCACTAAGAAAGCAGAAACTACCACTAAGAAAGCAGAAGCAACCACTAAGAAAGCAGAAGCAACCACTAAGAAAGCAGAAGCAACCACTAAGAAAGCAGAAGCAACCCCTAAAAAAACAGGAACAACCACCAAAAAAGTAGCAAAATCAAAAAGAGGGCCAGGAAGACCAAGAAAAAACAAAAAAACAACAACACAAGACATAGAACAAGACGACAAACACAAAACAACAATACTAGAAAAACAAGAACCTCCAAAAAAACGTGGACCAGGAAGACCACCAAAAAAACAAACAGAAAAAAAAGAAGAAGTACCTAAAAAACGAGGACCAGGAAGACCAAGAAAAAACGCAGCAGCAAAAACAGAAAAAACAGAAAAAACAACAGAAACCCCTAAAAAACGAGGACCAGGAAGACCAAGAAAAAACAAAAAAACAACAACAGAAGACAAACAAGAAGAACCAAAAACAAAAGAAACCAAAAAACAACCAAACCCACTACTAGAAATCATGGACAACTTCAAAGACGACAAAAAACGAAACGACGACGACGACACATCCACAGATGACCTAGGAGACTTCATGTCAGGATCAATGGGAAACGCAGACGTAGTAATGCCAGAAGACTCAGACATCGAACTAATGTCCAACTCCGACCTAGACGTTGAAGAAATCATAAAAATAGACACAACAGACTCCGAAGAATTAGAACGAGAACTAGACAACCTATCAGGAATATCCGAAAAAGAACAGATGAAAGAAGACGTAGCAGAAATGGAAAAACAAGAAACCATCTGTCCAGAATGCGGATCCAAAAAATTAATCAACGACCACGAAAGAGGAGAAGTAGTTTGTGGAGCATGTGGACTCGTAATAGACGACAACATAGTAGACATGGGACCAGAATGGAGAGCATTCGACCACGAACAAAGAGACAAACGTACACGTGTAGGAGCACCAATAACATACACAATCCACGATAAAGGACTATCTACCATGATAGACTGGAGAAACAAAGACATCTACGGTAGAGACATCCCAGCAAGAAACAGAGCACAATGGTACAGACTAAGAAAATGGCAAAGAAAAATAAGAATCAGCGGAGCAACAGAAAGAAACCTAGCATTCGCATTAAGTGAACTCGACAGAGACTCATCAAGACTAGGACTACCAAGAAGTGTACGTGAATCAGCATCCGTAGTATACCGTAACGCAGTAGAAAACAAACTCATACGTGGACGAAGTATCGAAGGAGTAGTTGCAGCATCACTATACGCAGCATGTCGTAGATGTAAAGTACCAAGAACATTAGACGAAATAGCTGATGTATCAAGAGTAAGCAAAAAAGAAGTAGGAAGAACATACAGATTCCTAACAAGAGAATTACACATACGATTACCACCAACAAGCCCAATAGACTATGTTCCAAGATTTGCAAGTGAACTAAACTTATCCGGAGTAGTACAATCCAAAGCAATAGAAATTATTAATCAAGCAATGGACAATGGACTAACAAGCGGTCGTGGACCAACAGGAGTAGCAGCAGCTGCATTATACATAGCAAGCGTACTCTTAGGAGAAAGAAAAACACAACGTGACGTAGCAGACATTGCAGGAGTTACAGAAGTAACAATACGTAACAGGTACAAAGAACTAACAGAACAATTAGATGTAGGTGTGAACTTATAAAAAAAAATATTACACCATTCTCCTCCTTTTTTTACACTATTTTTTCTTAATTATCTGAAAAAACTACAATAATTTCTTTTCGAGGTTCTCTAACAAAAATTTGTTATAATCTTTCTAATACCTGTCAAATATGGCTTTAAATCATCTTTAATATCTAATATAATAATGCAATTACTATAACAAAAATAATTGTCACATACCTCTTTAAACATAAACAATAATAAATCATTAAACCCTCTGTTAGTAATCAAAAAAAAATACACTCATAAATCCACTACATAAACATATTCTACTCAAAGAGCATTGAAGAAAAATGCATAAAATAAAAAAACAATTTAATAAACATGAAATCGAAATATCTAAAAGGAATATAATTTATTATTCTATTTAACATATAAATTCTTTTACAAAGCATGTACTAAAATTTATAAATTATGAAAAAGATATCATCTATTATAATTATTTATTAAATATGGTGTTTTAATTGGTTTTAACTATTAATGAAATAAAAGAAAGAGTAATTCCTATAGTTAAAGAATATGGGGTAGATAGTTTTAGCTTATTTGGTTCATACGCAAAAGGTCAAGCAGATGAAGGTAGTGATCTGGATTTCATAATGGATGATGGAAAATTAAAAGGTTTAATTCAATATTTCTCATTAATTAATAAATTAGAAGAAGAATTTCATTGTCATGTGGATTTAATTTCCAAAAAAGGAAGTAATAAACAATTTTTAGATTCAATAAAAAATGAAGAAGTTGTACTGTATGAACGATAGGGACAAAAAGAATATCGAATGGATAATATATTATTCAAATAGAATAGATGAATATCTAAATAGATTTGGTATAAATAAAGAAATCTACATGACCGATACTTTATATCAAGATGCTTGTGCATTACTTCTAATACAAATTGGGGAACATGTTTCAAGATTATCTGATAATTTTAAAGAAAAACACTCAGAAATAGACTGGAAAAGTATAAAAGGAATGAGAAATATTCATGCACACCAATATGATAGGGTAATAAGCCATATTGTATGGGATAGTCTTACTGAAGAAATACCCTATTTAAAAGAATATTTGGAAAAATTACTTTGAACTAATTTTTATATGTACTTTTTTTTGTTTCTAATAATCTAATAAATAGAAAATTTACCATTAGTATAATTATAATTAATCTAAAATTTCAAACACCAAAAATCATTAAAATTTGTTCGGGAATAAATAAAATTATATGTCATAAAAGCAAATAGTAATATGGAGTTTACTAACTCAAAAAATAGTAAATTCATTTTTTCATATTCTTGTTTAATAAATATTATAAGAAAAATAAAAAAATAAATAAAACAAGAACTTAATTAAACTTATGAGGTTTTATCATGCCTATAAACTCAAACATTGACAAACTTCATGAAATGCAGTACTCTTGGTACAACTGGAGAAACAATGCAAGTACATTAACAATGGTACTTTTATCATTCCTTGTAGCATGTTTCACAGGATTAATGGCCCAAGTGTCAATTGCAATACCATGGAGTCCAGTTCTAATTACCTTCCAAACATTCGCAGTATTACTTGCAGGAGTATTCCTTGGAGGTAAATATGGTGGATTCAGTATGATATTGTATACCTTACTCGGTGTTCTAGGAATGCCATGGTTTACAAACATGAACCACGGATTAGACTTTATTTTTGCAGCAAGTGGAGGATACATCATAGGATTCATCTTTGCAGCAACATTTATAGGATACGTGTTTGACCATTATGTAAATGCTAGAAAACCTGTACAAACCATAATATTAATGGCAATAGCAAACTTTATATGCATATACATTCCAGGATTAATCGGATTATATAATGCAATGCTAGTAAAAACAGGTTCAGCACTAAGTATGCCACAATTATTAATGATGGGAGTAGTACCATTCATAGTAGGTGACTTAATAAAAATAGCATTAGCATCTGGAATAACAACATCCATACTACCAAAAGAAGAATAAATATTTTCTTCTTATATCTTTTTAAATTATATCTATCTATTTTTTTTTACAAAATTTACCATTTTTTCTTAAAATCAATATACTACTTTAAATAAAAAGACTCTAAAAATTATCTAAAAAAAGTGGGGAAAATGATGATGAATAAAAGAATATTCATCATTAAAGGAGTTAACTTGTAACATTGAACTGCTTTCTTGAACTAGTAGGATTATAATTTGATCCACCAGTATGAGAAATAATTACAGTATTACTTCCAACCTTAGTAGCACTTGTTTTGAATGTAAACACACCTTTAGCATCGGTCTTAGTAGTATACTCTTTGCTGTTAAAGTTTACTTTAAGGTTGGTATTTGCCCTGATTTTACCATTGGCATCTGTGAAAGTACCTGTAACTGTTATTGTGCTTCCTTTTTTAACATTGTTTATAGGGTTTATTGTTATTTTAAGGTCTTGTTTTATCATCTTGAATGTTGTACTGGTACTTGTTGGGTTGAATCCTGTTCCACCATTGTGACTTACTGTTACGTTGTTAGTGCCTATGCTTCCAACTTTACTTGTTGCACGGAATTTACCACTGGCATCAGTACGTGTAGTTAATGTTTTACCATTAATAATCACTTTTAATGCACTGTTAGCCCTGATTTTACCATTAGCATCTGTGAAGGTTCCTGTAATTACCACACTGTTACCATAAGTTACTGTATTAATCTTGTCAACTACTATTTTCAGATCCTGTTTTTTCATTGTGAATGTTGTAGTTGTGCTGGTTGGGTTGTAGTTGGATCCTCCGTTGTGGTATGCTGTTACATTGTTGGTGCCGATTGCTCCGACTTTTGTGGTGAGTGTGAATTCTCCTTTGTCATTTGTTTTTG
>CAMNFZ010000050.1 GCA_946537725.1 uncultured Methanosphaera sp. | reverse complement strand
TACTTTAATATATTATATGTACTATTTATTTTAAAATATTTTTAATTATTTTTTTAATAAAATTAATTCATTCACAAGAATACCTCTTATTCAAAGTTGTAACTATTATTTTTTTAAAACAAAATTTTTAGTTACAACTTATTATCTCATTTTTTGATACTTAAAAAAAATAATATGTAGGTTTATTTATTATCTTGAAAAGTAGTATAACTTATTGTGTCACTAAAAAATTATTTTTATAATAATATAATAATGGGGATTAAAATTTTTATTTCACACTCTTTTTTTTCAGAGTATCTATTTTGATGTTAATAGGGTTATGTTTTTAGAAATAATTGTTTCATATGTGGATTTTTAAGGAATACTAAATTTTATTTTAGAAAAAAGGGTGACAATATGTTTATATGATTAACTTAAAAAAATCCACTCTATTTATCATTTGACTAAAAAACAATAATTTAAAACAACGTTCAAGGTATCTCGATATAAATGGGATAAATTAGGAAAATATAACTATAATTTACTTTAATGAAGAAAAATTAGTGGATAATTAATCTTTGAAAGTATTATTCCTAAATTTCAATATATTTAATTTTTTTTTTGAAAGAGGAGTATCTGACAAAATTATCTTTTTATTTTTGTCAAGTACTCACAATAAGTTTATATTATAGTAAAGACATAGTATTAAATAACTAATTTTTAACATACTTAAAACTGTGAGCGAATGAGTATCACTCATTAAGGAGTTTTAAATTAGAATATTTTTTATTATATAAATTATATTTTTAGAATGGTCATTTAATCAGACAACAGGAGTATAAAAAGAAGAGTTGTAATTTGATTATTATATTTTATTATAATATGATAAAGTTTTAAAACATTTAATTTTAAGATATAATGCAAACAATTTTTTTATCTCTTGAAATGGATGGTTAAAAAACCAGATGATAATTGGAGGACAATTAAATGGCAAATTCAGTATATGTAAAATTTGAAGTACCAAAAGAAATAGCTGATAAAGTTTACGAAGCTTTAGAAATAGCAAGAGATACAGGTAAAATCGGAAAAGGAACCAACGAAGTAACTAAAAACATTGAAAGAAACAATGTTGCATTAGCAGTTATTGCTGAAGATATTGAACCAGCAGAAATCGTTGCACACTTACCAATTTTAGCAGAAGAAAAAGAAATTCCTTACGCATACCTTCCAACCAAAGAAGAATTAGGTGAAGCTGCAGGACTTAAAGTTGGTACCGCATCAGCTGCAATTATCGATGCAGGTGAAGGTCAAGACTTAGTAAACGAAATCGTTGAAAAAATTGCAGAACTCAAAAACTAATCAGATTGGAGTAAGCACTATATAAAATAAGTAATCTTACTTAGAAGTTGGAACTCTTATATATATTTTAAATTTTACAAAAATAAGATAAATTTGATATAATAAATTGGATATTCTTTTATAAGGGTACTCTATTATTAGAGGATTTATTCTTTCTAAATTTTTTTAATATATCTTGGTGTCACTTCAGTAAATTATTTTTTAGTTAACCAATCAAAATTTTAAGGTGATTATATGGAAGACGGTACTCCAGCTGAAGTTATCGAAGTTTTAAAAAGAACAGGAATGACTGGAGAAGTAATGCAAGTAAAATGCAGAATACTTGATGGAAGAGATAAAGGAAGAATACTCACTAGAAACGTTATGGGCGCTATTAAAGAAGGCGACGTTTTAATGTTACTAGATACAATAAGAGAAGCTAAAGAAATCAGAACTCCATAAGTATAGGAGACTTTTGATTATATTTTTTTATTGTTAAGATATTCTTTTAAAGAATTTTTAGGAGTTTAAAAATGAGAACATGTTCATTCTGTGGAGAAGAAATTCCGGAAGGTACAGGAAAAATGTATGTCCGTAGAGATGGATCAATTTCTTTCTTCTGTAGTAGTAAATGTGAAAAAAATAATAAACTTGGTAGAATTCCAAGAAAAGTTAAGTGGGTTAAACAATGAAACAAAGAACATTCGCCATGTTAAAACCTGATGCAGTCAAAAGAAGATTAACAGGTAAAATTTTATCAAGATTTGAAGAACGTGGTATTAAAATAATAGCAGCTAAAACTCTTATGATTTCAGAAGAGCTTGCAAAAACTCATTATGGTGAACATAGTGAAAAACCATTTTTCAATGATTTGGTTTCATACATTACATCTGGACCAGTATTTGCTATGGTTTTAGAAGCTGATGATGTAATAGCTCAAGTAAGAAAAATGGTTGGAGCAACCAATCCTAAAGAAGCAGATGTTGGAACAATTCGTGGAGATTATGCTATTGATCTCGGACGTAATGTTATACATGCTTCAGATTCTGAAGAATCCGCAGTAAGAGAAATAGGTTTATTCTTCGATGAATCAGAATTCTGTGATTATGAATTACCTGACGAAGATATTATATATGAATAAGAGCCATAAGAATATATTTCTTTTATTTGCTCTTTTTGCTATTATTGTAATGTAGATATAGTAATATTGAAGTTTAATTATTTTAATCAATAACTTCAAAACCCTAACAATATTTATTTTAATTTGCGCAAATAATAAAAAAAAATAAAATATCTACTTATTGATTAGTATAGGATAAATTTCAATATTCGAATAAGTACAGGTTCTACTATAAGATAATAAAGTAACACAATTTAATTAAGTTTTTTCAGAGAACATTCAAGTGATTTCTCAGTATTTCAGAAGTTTAATATGGAAAAAATAGAACACTAACTTATTTAACCTACTGTTAAATAATACATAAATTTTAAAAAACTCTACACGTAATGTGGAGAATGATGATTTTTAGGGGATAAGAAAATGAAAACTAGATCACCTATAGTGTCAGTTTTAGGTCATGTAGACCATGGAAAAACAACGCTTCTTGATCATATTAGGGGAAGTACTATTGCATCTAAAGAAGCTGGTGGAATTACTCAGCATATTGGTGCAACAGAAATACCAATGGATGTTATATCATCAATTTGTGGTGATTTCTTAGAAAAAATGAAGATAGAAGACAGACTTCCTGGTTTATTCTTTATAGATACTCCGGGACATGAAGCTTTTACAACACTACGTAAACGTGGTGGATCTTTAGCTGATTTAGCTATTTTAATAATGGATGTTAGTGAAGGTTTTAAACCTCAAACATATGAAGCATTAAACATATTAAAAACATCAAAAACACCATTTGTTGTTGCAGCAAACAAAATTGACCGAATTCCTGGATGGAACTCCATTGAAAACGCATCTTTTTCTGAAGTAGTACAAAATCAACACTCTAAAGTTGCTTTTGATCTGGATCAGAAATTGTATGAAATAGTAGGAGTATTACATCAGGAAGGCTTTGAATCAGAACGTTTTGATAGGGTAAGTAATTTTGCTAGTCAAATTACTATAGTGCCTATCAGTGCAAAAACAGGTGAAGGATTACCTGAACTATTAACAATGCTACTTGGTTTAGCATACCAATACCTTAGAGAACAACTTCAAATAGAAGAAGATGCACCTGCATCTGGAACTGTATTGGAAGTTAAAGAAGAAAAAGGTCTTGGTTTAACAATTGACACAATATTATATGATGGAGTTCTTAACAAAGACGACAATATAATGATGTTAACCAAAGACAATAAGGTTATATCTTCAAAAATTAGAAGTCTTCTAAAACCTAAGGCCTTGGAGGAAATCCGAGAATCCAAAACTATGTTTGAAGATACTGATCAAATCGTTGCAGCAGCAGGAGTGAAAATTGTAGCTCCACGTGTAGATGATGTTGTATCAGGTTCACCATTAAAAGTAGCTAATGATGATAGCTTAAGAATTGAGGAAGAATTATTATCAGAAGTAGATAATATACGTATTCAAACAAGTGATATTGGTATAATCGTTAAAGCAGATACTCTTGGTTCACTTGAAGCATTAGTAAACATACTTGATGCAAAAGATATACCTATTAAATCTGCAGAAATAGGAGATATTTCACGTAGGGATATTATTAATGCAAGTATAATGTATGAAGAAGATTCAAAATATGGAGTAATAGTAGCATTCAATGTTAATATATTACCATCAGCAGAACAGGAACTTGCAGACCAGGAAGTTAAAGTATTCCAGGACAAAGTAATTTATCAGTTAACTGAAGATTACATTGAATGGGTTACAACTGCAAAAGAACGTCAGAAAAACGAGAAATTACAATCACTTGTACGTCCGGCAACAATAAGAATAATGCCAAAACTAGTGTTCCGAAACAGTAAACCTGCAATTGCAGGTGTAGAAATAATGTCCGGAATCATAGAAAGGGGTGCTACTTTAATCAATAATAAAGGAGCATATGTTGGACGTGTTGAAAGCATGGAAGATAATGGTGAAAGCCTTCCAAAATCAGCAAGAGGATCCAAAGTAGCAATGGCAATAACCGATGCAACATTTGAAAAGGATTTTGAGGAAGGTGACGTCCTATATGTTGACATGGATGAACGAAATTTCATGTCAGTAATGAATGAATTAGGGGATAAGTTGTTAGATGATGAGCTCCATACACTTGATGAGCTTAAAGAAATAAAACAACAAGTAGAAGATCCGAATTGGGGAGTAATAAACACTGACTGGAGTGAACTAGACACCCTTGATGAAGATGAATATGAAGACTTCTACGAAAATTAGATATCATAATTACAATAAGTGTAGAATAAGTAAACTACAATAAAAACAATACTTAAAAACAAATAACGGAGGCCTATAATGGCATATAAAGTAGTAGTATCAGATGCAGATGTAACATACCAATTAGAATTAGAAGACAAAGATGCAAAAATTGTAAACGGTCTAAAAATTGGAGACGAATTTAGTGGTGGAGTATTAGGACTTAAAGGTTACAAACTCAAAATCACTGGTGGAAGCGACAAAAACGGTTTCCCAATGAAACCAGATGTAGATGGTACAAGAAGATTTAAAAGTTTAGTAAGTGAAGGTGTAGGATTCAAACCTACCAAAAAAGGATTAAGAAGAAGAAAAACTGTACGTGGAAACACAATAGCAGATGACATCTCACAAATAAATGTTAAAGTTTCAGAAAGAGGAGAACAAACATTAGCTGAAATCTTCGCAGAACCTGAAGAAGAAGCACAAGAAGAATAGATACTAGATTATCTAATCTTGATAATTTATTATCAAAAGGGAGGTGTAACTTAATGAAAGTACAATCCGAGATAAACATTGGGTTAGTAGGTCACGTAGATCACGGTAAAACTACCTTAACAAAAGCTTTATCTGGTATATGGACTGATACACATAGTGAAGAAGCAAAAAGAGGTATTTCCATAAGATTAGGATATGCTGACATAACATTCAGAAGATGTAATGAATGTGATGCACCTCAATGTTACACTACAAAAGAAACTTGTGATCACTGCGGTTCTAAAACAGATGTGCTTAGAAAAGTATCATTTGTAGACTCACCCGGACACGAAACTCTGATGGCAACAATGCTTTCTGGTGCAGCAATCATGGATGGTGCAATTCTTGTAATAGGAGCTAATGAACCATGTCCACAACCACAAACAAAAGAACACTTAATGGCATTAGATGTAATAGGTGTAAAAAATGTTATAGTGGTACAAAACAAGATTGATACTGTAACTAAAGAAAAAGCAATAGAAAACTATTATGAAATCAAAGAGTTTGTGAAAGGAACTTGTGCGGATGGAGTGCCAATCATACCTATATCAGCTCAACAGGGAGCAAATATTGATGTACTAATTGAAACTATCCAAAAACATATCAAAACACCAAGAAGATCCCTACGTAAAAATCCTAAATTATTCGTAGCAAGATCATTTGATATAAATAAACCTGGAACACACCCTAAAAAAATTAATGGTGGAATCATAGGTGGTTCTTTAATTCAAGGAAAACTCAAAGTTGGGGATGAAATTGAAATAAAACCAGGTATTCAGATAAAACAAAAAGGAAAATCTGAATGGAGAAGTTTAACTAGTACAATAACAGGACTAGAAGCTGCAGATAACTTTGTAGATGAAGTAGCACCTGGAGGTTTAATTGGAGTAGCATTACTGTTAGACCCTGCATTAACAAAGGCAGATTCATTATCTGGTTCTATTGCAGGAAAACCTGGAACACTTCCACCAACAATACAAGAGTTCACGATGCAAACACATCTACTTGATAGAGTAGTTGGTACTAAAGATGAAACTGATGTTGAACCGATTCATTCTTCTGAAAACTTAATGATAAACATTGGAACAAGTACAACTGTGGGACTTGTAACAAGTGCAAGAAACACGGAAGTAGATGTACAACTAAAATTACCAGTGTGTGCAGAAGAAGGTCAACGTGTAGCTTTAAGCCGTAGAGTAGGAGCTAGATGGAGGCTAATTGGTTATGGTATCATCAAAGCATAAAGCAGTAGTTGATACAAATTTTTGATGATGATGATTCAATTAGGTGTAGATGTAGTGGAGGAACTAAAACTATTACTACCATCATATTATGAACTAATTGTACCATCAATAGTAATCAATGAATTAACCACTCTTAAAAAGAAGGCAAAAGGAAAAGACAAGATAGCAAGTAATATTGCACTACAATTGGCACAAAGTGATAACTTTTCAATAGTGAACATTGAAAAAACAGATCACGTTGATAACTTGCTTCTAAAGTACTGTACACGAGAAGATGTACTATGTACAAATGATAAAAACCTTCGAAAAAGAGCAAGAAAAAGAGGAATCACAGTTGTATACCTAAGACAACACAGATTCTTAGAAACAGACGGTTACATAAAACATGAATAACCGCAAAATATTAGTAACCTATAGAATTGGGAGGAAAAATCTATGAATCTTTGGACAGACATAGAATCAGGAAGTAATGTACCTGAAGAAATAACAGTAGTTGTAGAAATACCAACAGGCTCTAGAAACAAATATGAATACGACAAAGAAAGAGAAGCATTAGCTCTTGACAGAGTATTATTCTCACCATTCCACTACCCAGCAGAATATGGTTTCATGCCAAAATCATTATGGGAAGATGGAGACCCATTCGATGTAATGGTAATAATGGATCAACCAACATTTCCTGGATGTATCATTGAAGCAAGACCAATAGGTATTATGAGAATGATTGACCAAGGAGATAGTGATGATAAATTACTAGCAGTTCCAGTTGAAGATCCAAGATTTGAAAATATCACAGACATTTCACAATTACCAGAACATTACCTTAAAGAAATAGAACATTTCTTTAGCCAATACAAAGCATTAGAAAATAAAACAGTAGAAATTAATGGATGGGAAGATAACCAAGCTGCTAAAGAAGCTGTTTTACATGCAATAGAATTATATAAAGAAAAATATGAATAAACATATGTGAGGTATCAAAGTGTACGAAATAGCAACTATCGAAGATACAGTAAGAGTACCACCTAATATGTTTGATAAACCACTAGAAGAAGTGGCAGCTGAAATACTTAACAAAAAATATGTAGGAAAACTAGATAAAAAGTTAGGTATCCTAATTACAGTAACAGATGTTCTTGACCATTCAGAAGGAACAGTAGTAATAGGGGATGGTTCAGCATTTTATCATATAAAATTTAATGCATTATTCTTTAAACCAACATTACACGAAGTTGTAGATGGAGAAGTAATAGAAATCATAGAATTTGGTTCATTTGTAAGAATAGGACCATTAGATGGTTTAGTACACGTATCACAAGTAACAAATGATTATATTACTTATGATGAAAAACGTGGAGCACTTGTCGCAAACGAAACTAATAAATCACTCGAACAAACAGACTTTGTACGAGCAAGAATAGTCGCATTAAGTATGAAAGGAAATTCTACTAAAGACTGTAAAATTGGTTTAACAATGAGACAACCTGGTCTAGGACGTTTCGAATGGATTGAAGAAGAAAAACAGAAATCCAAAAAATAAGTATGAAGAAGTTAAAGGAGAATTATCATGGCCGAAAGAGCATGTACAAGATGTAACTATGTGTCTTTTGATAAGACATGCCCACTATGTGGAACAGAAACATCATCTGATTGGACTGGATTAATAGTAGTGGTCGATCCTGATGAATCACAATTAGCACAAGAGCTAAACATTAATTCACCGGGAAGATATGCATTGAAAGTCAGAAAAAATTAAGGAGATAAAAAGTGCTAAAACTACCAAAATCTTTGAGAAAAGAATTATCAAAACCATTCGGAGTATTGCACAAATCTGTTAACTTAATTGAAATTCCGCTACGTAAACAACTTGAAGAAAAAAAATTGATAATCGCAATAGGCGATGTTACATCAAAAAACCTTGTTGAAATAGGTATACAACCACAAATATGTATTGTGGACAATATAACAAAAAGAAAACCTATACAACATAACTTAAATCATACAAACAATATTATATACGTGAATAATCCAGCAGGAGTACTTACTGATGAATTTGTTGATGCATGTATTAATTCAATACATGAAGCAACAACAGATAATCCAATAATTATCCAAGTTAAAGGAGAAGAAGATTTAGCAGTACTGCCCTGTGTAATTAACTCACCAAACGATGCTTTTATATTATATGGACAACCTGATGAAGGTGTGGTATTGGTAAAAGTTGAAGAAGCCTATGATAAGGCTTTAAATTATTATAAACAATTAATTAAGGAATAACGATAATATGGAAATTAAAATCATATCAAAAAAAGAAAACCCATTATTAAATAGGACTGAAATAGAATTCGAATGTGACTATCCAAGTGAAGGAACACCAAATCTTCTTGAAGTGAAACATAAAATAGTTGCACTTGAAGATGCATCCAACGAACTCCTCGTGGTGGACAACATGAAGCCTAGCTATGGAGCTACAAAAGCAGTTGGTTTAGCAAAAGTGTACGATTCCGTAGAAAAATTACAAGAAATTGAACCAAAAGCAGTAATTGCTAAGAATGAAGAACCTGAAGAAGAAGCACCTGCAGATGAAGAAGCACCTGCAGAAGATGCAGAATAAACACAACATATTGAGGGGTTAATAAGATGTCAAAAAAATATGAATTATATGAAGTAAAAGACGGAAAAATCGTTAGAAAAAACCCAGAATGTGTAAGATGTTCACATGGTATATTCATGGCAGACCATGGTGACAGATATGCATGTGGTCGTTGTGGATACACACAATGGAAAAATGAATAAATAAATTTTTATTCATCATAATTTATCACCTCCTTTTATTACAATTTTATTTTTATTTCATTTTTTAGATATATCACTTAGTGTTATATATTTTTCAAGTATTTAATAGTAATAATGTATTATTTTTTTAATATATATA
>CAMNFZ010000049.1 GCA_946537725.1 uncultured Methanosphaera sp. | reverse complement strand
ATTAAATTAATAATCTAAAAAATACAAAGATAATTATATATTAATCATTTATAAATAGGAAATAATTTTATTTAAATTATTATTTTATTATTTTTTTTATAATAACGAATGTAAGGAGTTTTGATATGTTACAAATAGCTGTAACGGGTAAACCAAATGTAGGAAAATCATCATTTTTTAATTCAGCAACCCTTTCAGAAGCAGAAGTTGCAAATTATCCATTCACAACAATAGATGCAAATGCAGCAATTGCTTATGTAACTGCTGAATGTCCATGTAAAGAATTAGAACTAACATGTAATCCAAGAACAGGAAAATGTGAAGATGGAATAAGGTATATTCCAGTAGAACTTATAGATGTTGCAGGACTAGTTCCTGGAGCTTATGAAGGAAAAGGTTTAGGAAACAAATTTTTAGACGATTTAAGCCAGGCAAGAGCATTAATTCATATTATAGATGCATCAGGAGGAACTGATGCAGAAGGAAATCCATGTGAAGCAGGAACACACGACCCATTGGATGATGTGAACTTTTTAAAACATGAAGTGACCATGTGGGTTTATTCAATCCTGGAACGTAACTGGCCTCGTCTCATAAGAAAAGTAATGAGTGAACACTTAAACTTCGCAAAAGTAATTTCAGAACAACTAACCGGTGCAGGAGTATTACTGGATGATGTTATAGAAGCTGAACGTATCATGAATGATGAATACGATAAATGGGAAAAAGAAGATATGCTTAAGTTTATTGATAAAATATTAGAATCAGCAAAACCAATTATCATAGTAGCAAACAAGATAGATACTCCCCAGGCTGAAGAAAACATCAGAAGACTTAAAGAAAAATATGAACAGGTAATTCCAACAAGTGCAGAATCAGAGCTAGCACTAGTAAATGCATCAAAAGCAGGCCTAATAAAATACATTTCTGGACAAGATCATTTTGAAATAATAGACGATTCCAAGTTATCTGATAAACAAAAAATGGCATTAAACTACATTGATGAAAACGTTCTTAAAAAATATGGTTCAACAGGTATACAAGAAACAATCAACAAAGCAGTATATGAAACATTAAATAACATAGTAGTCTACCCGGTAGAGGATGAACATAAATTCTCAGACCAAAAAGGAAACATACTACCTGACGCACTACTGGTACCAAAAGGATCAAACCCAAGAGACCTGGCATATTGTATCCATACAGACATAGGTGATGGATTCACACATGCAATAGATGCAAGAAAAAACATGAGAATATCAAGCGAACAAGAACTAGAACAATCAGATATAATCAGTATCATAGCTAACAAATAGGGGGAGGTTAATAATGAAAACCTTAATCTATGCCGATTCTGAAACAGATTTAACAAAATATGAAAAATTAAACTCAGAAATAATAGTTTATGATGAAAACTCAAATATCACAACCAATTATGAAAAAACCAGTGACCTAGCCACATTCGCACAAGTTGATGCAGTAATATTCACACAAAACTGCATAATAAATGGTGAATACGATATTTCAAAACTAGAAGAAGCATGTTCTAAACTACAGGACACCGTACTAGATGAAGTACTTTTAATATTTGATACAAAAGTGCCACCAAGAACAGTATACAAAATGTCAAAAGTAATAGACGAATACGGATTAATACCAGACATAAAACTAGCATACACAACAATAATCAACGATAACCTAAGAATAATTGCCGGAAAAAACGATTATTGTAAAGAAAAAACAGTAGAACTATATAAAACCATATCAGACAATATAAGAACAGTAAAACATATACAAACAGCAGAATTCATACCAATACTACAGAATGCATATAAAGACACATTAATAGCATTATCCAATCAAATGTCCATAATATCAGAAGCCATAACAATAGACTTAATAGAAGCAATAGATGTTGCAAACACAAACGAAGAAATAAATTTACTATACCCAAAACCAATACTAGAAAATAACATACAAAGAGATGCAGAAGAAGTAAACAATATAGCCAATGAATATGGTGAACCATCCCAACTATCCGAAACAGCAAGAAGCACAAACAACTACGTAGCATACCACATGGCATACATGGCAGAAAAAGAATTATACCTCAAGGAACACCTGGCAATGTTTGAAACAACAGTAGCCATACTTGGAATTACTGAGGATGACACACTAATTTCACAAAAAGACAATGCATCACTAGCATTAGTTGACGATTTTGTATCAAGAGATGTAGAAGTATGGGTACATGATGATAAAGTATCAGAAGAAATTATCAAAGAACATGGAGCAAAAAAAATATCCCTGGAAGAAGTATATGATGCAGATTGCATAATAGTAATGACTGATACCGAAGAATACAGACAATTAGATCCAGAAAAAATAGAAAAAGTCATAATAACAGCATTACCATTATATGACCAAGAAAAATTCGAAAATGTAAAATATAGTAGTGTAGGACAATACAGATTAAAAGAAGGAGAAATGTTATGATACACCCAAGACCAAGCCCAATAGCAGCAGCACTATATACTCTAAGAGATCTGGAAGTTGATGTAATAATAATGCACGGACCAGCAGGATGTTGTTTCAGAACAGGACGATTACTAGAAGATGAAGGAATAAGAGTAATAACAACTGCAATGAACGAAAACGACTTCATATTCGGAGCAGGAGAAAAACTTGTTGAAACAATACAAGAAGTAGAAGAAACATTTCATCCAAAAAACATAGGCATAGTAGGGACATGTGCAAGTATGATTATAGGAGAAAACATGAAAAACAATGCACAAGAAGCAGGAGTAGAAGCTAATATAATCATAGTTGAAACACATGGCGGATACGAAGCAGGTGATAACACTGCCGGTGCAATACAAGCACTAAAAGCAGCAAATACTGCAGGATTAATAAATCAGGAAGAAGTTGAAAGACAATCAGAAATGCTGCAAAAAGCAACAGAACTAGAAAAAACAAGAGGAATGGCAAAAGGAACATATATAAAACCAGACTATGGAGATAACAAAGTAAAAATAGCTAAAAAGATCATTGACACCATCAAATCAGATAAAAAAGTGGCAATAGTATTAAATGCTAAAAAAGAAACAAGTTACCTCTTTGCAGATATAATGACAATAAGCTGGGAGAAATACTATCCAAACAATCAGCCAATATTCATCACAAACACTGATGAAACCATAGGACTACCATACATTAAACACCACGCAGAAACAGTAAACAAAACAATATACAAAAAACCAGAACACATAACAGGCGGATTAGATGAATATCCAATAACAGGTATAAAAGCAGAAGAAATCTTAAACGAAATAAAACCAGATTTAACAATAGTACTGGGAGTTCCACACGCAGTCGACGTGACAAAAATACCTGGAGAAAGTGTAGCAGTTACAGACGGACCAAGACTAGTGGAACCACTCAGACAAATGGGCTTTGAAAAGGTAGTAACAGAATTAGATGCTCATTCAAAAACATTAGGAGCAAAAAGTATAGTTGAATCAGAATTTGCACAAACAATAAGAGGATTATTAGAATAATAATCACGATTAAACATTTTCTAGAAAATTAATCAAAAACAGACCAAAATATAATAGTTATAAATTAAATATATATTATTAATAGAATTTTGTACACAGGTGAATCCCTTGAATATAGTAATAATCGGGGCAGGAGCATCAGGATTAACTGCCGCATCAAATATAAGAAAATATGATGAAGAATCACAAATAATAGTATTTACAACACAAAAACATGTAGCATACTCTCCATGTGCAATACCATACGTAATAGGTGGACACATAGACAGTTTCGAAGATATCATAATGCATAAACCAACAGACTACCTAAGAAAAAACATTAAAATATTCACAGAAACAAAAGTAATCGAAATCAACAATGATATCACAGAACTAACATATGAAGACAAAAAAGGAAACAAACAAAACCTAAAATATGACAAACTAGTAATAGCTACAGGAGGAAAACCATTAATTCCACCAATTCCTGGAAAAGACTTAGAAGGAGTATTCAAAGTCAGAACAGTAGAAGACGGAGAAGCAATCTTAGCCTACTCACAAAAATGTCAAAACGTAACATTAGTAGGAGGAGGAGCAATAGGATTAGAACTTGGTTCAGAACTAGCAAACAAAGGAATAAAAGTAACAATTGCAGAAATGATGCCACAACTATTCCCAAGATCATTTGACCAGGAAATGTCAGATAAATTCCAAGAACACCTCCAAAGTAAAAACATAGAAATTCTCACAGGCTCAGCAGTACAATCAATAAATGGAGAAACAAAAGTAGAATCAGTAACAATTGATGGAGAAGAAAAACCAGCAGATATGGTAATATTATCAACTGGAGTAAGACCACAAACAGAACTAGCAGAAAGCATAGGCTGTGAACTAGGACAATTTGCAATAAAAGTCACACCACACATGGAAACAACAGTACCAAATGTATATGCTGCAGGTGATTGTGTAGAAGTAACAAATGCAATTACCGAAGAAATCACACTTTCACCACTAGGAACAACAGCAGTAAGACAAGGAGTAATTCTAGCTAAAAACTTAGCAGGACACGAAATAGAATTCCAACCAGTTCTTAACTCAACAGTATCACAAATTGGTGGAATGGAAATGGGAGCAGTAGGTATAACCCAACAAGAAGCCGAAAAGAAAGGTATTGATGTTGTAGTAAGCACTATTGAATCATTAAGTCGTGCAAGATATTATCCTGGAAGCAAACCATTGTACCTAAAATTAATTGCAAAAACGGATGGAACAATTATAGGATGTCAAATGTTCGGTCAAGAAGCAGTAGCTGAAAGAGTAGATACAATGACTGCAATAATGTCACAGAAACTCACATGTGATGATGTTGTATCAATGGAATTTTCATATGCACCACCTGTATCACAAGTTACTGACCCGATTGCACAAGCAGCAGGAGAAATTCTAGAAAAAATAGATGCACTAGAAGAACAGGAAGATGTAGTTGAAGAAGATTCAGAACCTGTTGAAGAAAACAATGAAAATGCACCTGAAGAATCCGAAAATGTTGCTGCTGAAGAACAGGAAAGTTCAGAAGAAACTGCTGAAGAAACTGCTGATGAACCTCAATCAGAAAATGATGGTGAAAAAGAAGTATCCTTCACAGAATATTTAAGACAACAGGGTCTAATTAATAAATAGGTATGTCCTGTTTATTAATTTCTATTTTTTATTTATTTTTTTGCTATTTATTATTCAATTAGACTATTTTTCGTATTAATCAGTTTATATGATTATAATTAGTCTAAATGTTTATTGAAATTTTTGAAATTTAAAATAAGAACTATTTTTTTTGGAGTTTAATGTAATAAAAAAATATAAGTGTGAAATACACTTATATACAGGTGTATCCACCGTCAACTGCAATTGATTGACCAGTTACGTAACTTGATTTAGGGGATGCTAAGTATACAACGGTTGAATCTAATTCTCCGTCAACACCGGATCTTCCTACTGGTACAACAGTTTTTGTGTATGCTTTGTATTCATCATTGTCGATTGTGGAACGTGTTAATTCTGTTGGGAATGTTCCTGGACAAATTGCGTTAACAGTTATGTTGTATTTTGCCCATTCTGCTGCTAATTGTCTTGTAAGGTTTACTACTCCACCTTTTGCTGCTGCATATGGTGAGGTTGGTGTTGCCATTGTACCTACTAATCCGAACATTGAAGCAGTGTTGATTATACGACCATATTCTTGTGGAATCATTGCTACACGTGCTACTTCTCTTGACATTTTGAATGTACCTGTAAGGTCTACATCTACAGTTTTGTTCCATTCATCGTCTGTTAAAAGTTCTGCTTCTTTTGTTGCTCCGTAACCTGCGTTGTTGTGTAATATGTCGATTCTTCCGAAGTGGTCCATTACTTCTTTTACACAGTTTGCTACACTTTCTGTGTCTGTTACGTCACATACTACTCCTATGCAGTCTACTCCGAGTTCTTTGATTTCTTCTGCTACTTGATCTAATCTTTCTTTTCTTCTTCCGGTAACAACTATGTTAGCACCATATCTTGCATATGCTTTTGCCATGTCTACTCCTATACCTGAGGATGCTCCACTAACTAATGCTACTTGTCCGCTTAAATCAAATAAATCGTTCATGTTATTTTTTCTCCTAATTTTATGTTATAATATTTTTTTTTTGAGAAATCATTCTCGTTTTATATATCATGATTTATCATTATTAATTTATATACTTTTTTGGAATAATTTAATATATTATACATTATTCATAATATTGTGTTAAAACTGTTTTTTTGACTATATTTTATTTATTTTTTTATATTATAATTGAAAAATTCTCATTACCTATCAGAAAAATCTTTCCGTTAAGGATGAATTTAAATGATGATATTTTACTTGAGTTTAAAAATTTAGAGTTACATTTTATAATTTAATACATAACATTCTGATTTAAATTTTAAATGATAATTTATTTTTATTAAAAAAAGTAAAGGGGGGGGGGGTTATTTAAAGAGTTTAGTTTCTTTTACATACTTTGTGGTATTCTGCTCCTTGTATGTCGTGGTATTTTACCATACCGATCATTTCTCTTTGGTCAATGAGTTCTTTGTCTTCGAAGGATACTGTTTCTTCATTGTATAGTGCACATGGTGATTGTTTGGTTATGACTTTCATTGAACCTTTGTGTAATCTTACTTCCACGATTCCGTTTACTCTTTTTTGCATGTGGTCGTTTATTACATCTAAGTCTTCTCTTAGTGGTTCGTTCCATAAACCGTTGTATACAAGTTCTGCGTATTTTTCACTTAATCTTTCACAGAATTTTATTTCTTCACGACTGAAGATTAGTTTTTCTAATGATGAATGTGCAGTAATTAATAAAATTGCACCTGGTGTTTCGTAGTTTTCACGTGATTTAAGACCTATGATTCTGTCTTCTATCATGTCTATTCTACCAATTCCGTGTTCTCCTGCTATTTTGTTTGCTTTTCTGATTAAGCTTACTGGGTCTAATTCTTCATCATCAATTTTTATTGGTTCACCGTTTTTGAATTCTATTTTCACGATTTGTGGTTCATCAGGTGCATCGATGGTTGATTTGGTCCATTCGTAGATGTCTTCAGGACCTGCTGTTGCAGGGTCTTCAAGTAATCCTCCTTCTATGGATCTTCCCCAGATGTTTTCGTCTATACTGTAAATTTTTTCTGATGGTAATGGAATTCCATGTTCTTTTGCATATTCTTGTTCTTCAGTTCTTGTGAGATTGTAATCTCTTACTGGAGCTACAATGTCAAAATCTGATTCTGAGCGTATGGTTGCTTCAAATCTGAATTGATCATTTCCTTTACCTGTACAACCATGAGCAATTGTTGTTGCGTTTTCTTTTTCTGCTATTTCAACAATTTTTTTTGCTATTAATGGTCTTGCAAATGCAGTACTGAGTGGGTATCCTTCGTATAATGCGTTTGTTTTTATACATCTGAATGCATAGTCTTTTGCAAATTCTTCTTTTGCATCAATTGTGTAGTGTTTGTTTGAACCGATTTTGTCTGCTGCTTCTTGTGGTCTTTTTATTTCATCTTCTGGTTGACCTACGTCTACACATGCAGTTATTACTTCCATATTATATTTTTCTTGTAGGAGTTTTACACATACTGATGTGTCTAATCCTCCACTGAATGCTAATACAACTTTATCCATTGTTTCACCTAATTTATTGTTGATAATTATTTTAATATAATGTTAATTTTAATTCATAAAATTAGAATCTATTATTAATTTATATTTATGTTCTTATTTTCTAATAAATTTAATTATTTAATTTGAATATTAGTTTATGCTGCATAGGGTATTAATGCTAATTTTTAAATACATATTAAGACAAAATAACTATAAGGAGCTTATCATGTCTAAATTTGACTTTGTTTCAATAGATTCGTCTACGGGAGGTAATGTTTTAGCTAATACTCAGTTAAACAGGTACTTTATTAACATGGGTTTTAGGAAAAACAGTGAGCTGGTTGAAATTATTGATAAATCTATGGAGGGTTCCATAGTTTTCACTACTGGTTCTGGTCGTTATAATTTAATGCTTGTGGGTGGTGTTCATGGAAATGAATTACCTTCTCAGGCTGCCTTGATAAAGTTGATGGATAAAATAATTAATGATGATATTAATCTTAAATGTAAATTACATATTATTCCTTTTTTAATACCCGAGTCTACTATGTTGAATTCGAGGGAATATTGTTCTAGGGATATGAATAGGCATGCTCATGTAGATGGTATTACTAAAAAAGTTGTTGATTATGCCGTTAGTAATAATGTAACTGCTCTTTGTGATTGTCATACTACTGATCCGGATAAGAAACCTGGTTTTGCTTCTGTTTTTTGTTCGGTAAGGCCGTTTATTCAGAGTATGAGGATTGCTAAGCAGATATGTGATGATACTTCCTCTAGAATTTTGCCTATTAGTGAGGCAGGTTCTGTTTTACAGGGTGCTGTGGAGGATGAATCTAATCTTAGAGGTATTCCTGCGGTGACTTGTGAGGCTGTTTCAAAAGTTGGTTGTATTGATGAGGGTAGTGTGGAATTTTCGTATAATCAGATATGTAGTTTTTTGAATTATTTTGGAGTTTTATAAAGTTATAACTAATAAATTTATAATTATGTGTTAATGGAGTGTTTTTTGATGTCATCATATAAAGCTCATGCATTAGCTGGTATAATTCTGGCTTTTCCATTTATACCTAGTTTTTTTTATTTGTTTTTTGCTCTTATTGGGGCTTCAATTCCTGATATGGATCATAAACATAATAAGAATAAGGTAAATTCAATGTTTTTGGTTGGTATAATAATTTCTTTATTGCTTGTTATACTGAATGGTTCAATATTGTCCGGTTTAATAATAATCTTTTTGGCTATAACTTTTTATTATTCTAAGCATAGGGGTTTGACTCATTCATTGATTGGTGTTACTGTGATTTGTTTCTTGTTGCTTTTTATGATGATGGGGTTTATACCTGTTGTTATTAGTCTAGCGGATTATGCACATTATGTTATGCCTAATAATCTGGCGATATTTGTGATGTTGTCTTTGTTGGGTTATTTTGTTGTTAGTCGTAAGGTGTTAACATATTATGAAATTGTTTTGGCAGTGTGTCTTTTCTTGTCCCCGGTTAATATTAATATTATTGATTGGAGGGTAATTTTCATAATGTTGTTTTTGGGTGCTGTTAGTCATCTGATACTTGATTTGTTAACTCCTTCTGGTTTGGCAGTTTTCTGGCCTTTGTCTGACAGGGAATATCATAAGAGACTTGCTGCAGTGTTTATTGGTATATGGTTGTTTTTGGCTGTTAGTTATGTTAATGAGTTTGGCCATATTTTATTTACTTATCAGCCGTTGTTAAATTATATTTTTTAACTTTTTTTCTTTTGTTTTAACTTATTTATTTTAAATTGAAGTTTTTATTACAATGTTAAGTTTATTTTACTTTTATTTTTAAATTATCCAAATTTTTAAGCTCACCTAAACTTTTTTTCATAACAATTAAATATGTAGTTTCTCATAAATATATTCATACTATATACTTGAATGTGAAGTTTTTCTTTTTTAAGTATGG
>CAMNFZ010000048.1 GCA_946537725.1 uncultured Methanosphaera sp. | reverse complement strand
CTTATGGTATATTAATATCCAATCGAACACCCTACTTAACAAGAGAAGATAATATAATTTGTTTACCATTGTTATTGTTTTCATTATAAATGATGTTTCATCATAAAATACATTTTTATCTAATGTTTAATGTTTTATAATTCTAGGTAAAATCTATTTAGGTTTCATCATATGATACCCATTAAATATTGATTAAACAGCCAATAATTATTATACTTATAAGTATAACAATAAGTAGCAGCAATATAGATGTAACCTGTTGAAAACTAATTTATAACTACAACATACTATCAGTACACAATCAAGCAGAAAATAACAATAAGCATAGAAGAATCTGATAAATATCGTGCAAGAAATGCAACTACAACACTAAATGTAAACAAGGAGTATCAATTCATCAACTGGCAAGTACAACAATTACAGCAAAAAGTGGATCCAAGATAAACATCACAGGTAATGTTAGAGATAAAAATAGGAACCTAATCACACAAAGCAAATTAAACATTAAAATTGCAGGAATTGATATAACTAACATCACATTAAAAAATGGAAAATTCACCTATGAATACACACCAACACAAAACAAGGAAACATATGACATACTAATAACATCACAAGAAACAGATAACTATCTATACAATGCTAAACATATGAGCTTGAAGGTAACATGATATATAAATACTAATGTAAATCATAGTATTATATAGAATATGTAAGATATCGGGTTTTGCATATTTGTATAAAGAAATTAATTCCTTTATTATTTCAAGTAGCAATAATAAAAATGCTAGAACCTGATAAACGGTAGGAACCATAGTTTCACATCTAAATATTGATTAATGGGTTTGATGATAATCTAGCGATTAAAAGAAATTATCAACAAACATAGAGAATTTTCATCTATACCTACAAATATAAATATATGTAAAATAAAATAATAATTTTTTTGATAAAACTGCTTCTAAAATAAATTGAGTGTAATAAGTAAATTATAAAAAATCAGTTAAATATTATTAAAATTAGAATTTCTTATAGAAACTCCAATTTAACATTTTTTTAATCGCTTATACCATAACTCCTACCGTTAAGTGAAATTATTAGTATGATTAGTGTTATAGATTTAGTAAATATATATACTTTATCTTTAGAATTAAATTAGGTAATGAGAAATATTTAATATAACCATAAGTTTTAAACAATCAGTAGATTCTAATTCTATAGAATTCTTAAATAAAATATTAATTGAGGTATTTTATTGACTGACTTTCATCTTTTATTTCTCTTAATACCCATTTATCATTAGTATTTACTTGGTTACCACCAATAATTATGAGTATTATGCATATACTTTCTAGAATAGATAATACTTCTTTTCGATAGTTTTCTTTACCAATTTGATATGAATAATGCTTGATTTTGTAGATACGATATTTATCACTTAAACTATTGTTTATAATGTTATATGCATCATTTCCTATAGCTATTAATATAGGTTTTTCATCAGATAAAATATTTAATTCATCCTCAAATAGATTTATATTTTTCTCAATATCCTTTGGATTCTTTTTTAAGTGTGATATTACCTTAGCTGAATCAACTTCTGGAAATTCTTTAATAATATCTGTAATATAACTACCCCAAAATTTAGTATTTACTAATGCATATCGTAACTTGTAATCATGTTGATACCTATAACTACTATGAAAATTTTTCCAAGGTCTATCTTCTTGTTTTCCATGAGTACTAGAACCATTTAATGCTACAAATACATATTTATCATTTAAAATATCACATATATTTTCATCATCAAATACGCTCATATCATCTGTATTTGATTTTGGTGTTGAACCTGCTTCTTTCCATATTGTCCAACTGGATGTGTGTCCAAATTTTTCTTAAAGATTATTATAACGATTTATAACAATCATAATTTTACCTCAGTATTTTAAGTTAATTATGTTATCCATTAATAATAACTTTTTTTATATGTAGAGTATTTGACAAAATAATTTTTTTCTGTTGTTTTGTATTACTTTTATCTATTTGTACTTTTTATGTTTATAATAATTTAACCAAGTCTCTAATATAAGAATTAATAGAAATTCACATATATATTCGTTTAATATTTTGTATATGATTAAAATCATCACAAAACTAATCACATTCATGAAAAAACAAAACCCTACAAAAAGTGACCACAATGTAATTATGCCAATTTTGGGGAATTTATTATGGTAACCACCATTAGGATCGATGAAGATGTTAAACAACTATTAAAAATTAAAAGTGCAGAATTAGGTATTAAACAAAAAGATTTATTAAACAGATATGTTATTGAAGGTATTAAAAGAGATTCAACCCTAAATAAACCGGTTAAAACTTTAAATGAACTTGAAAAGATATTAAAACATGATAACCCAAAAGGAAATAATTTAAAAAAATTTTCAGGAATCGTGTCAGAAGGAGAAATGATAGATTCCGTTGAAGAAAAAAGAAAAGCATATAAAGGTCTATAACTTATGTTATTTAATGATACAACTTATCTTTTATCACTGATTAATGTAATGGAAAAAAATCATGAAAAAGCAATACAATTATTAGAACATATTGATAAAGAAGAAACACTTATAAATAGTACTGTATTGATAGAAATGTTAAATAGATTGAAAAAGAAAAGATATGACAAATATAGAAATACAATCATCGATTTAATATATAATATGGACAATATCCATTACTTAACTACTGAAGATTATAGTAAATCATTAGACACTTGTAAATATTATAATTTCAGTATTAATTTCAGTGATTGTACTATTCTTGAATCCATGAAACAATTTAATGTTACACATATAGTTTCTTTCGATTCGGATTTTGATAAAGTAAATAATATAAACAGAATTTACTTATAAACTATTCTATCTTTTTAATTTTATCCCAGATTTAACATAATAAATCAAATTTATCAAAAAACTTCTTTTTAATCTTTATAAATTACTAGAAATACCCATGTGCTCATTTTTAGAGATATAAAAGATTTTTGTTTAAGATTTTCATAAATAATCATAGTCTTATGTTACTCATTGTGATTATCAAATATAAATTGAACTGATGAAAAAGAAAATATAATATAACATATGAATTTACGGCCTTCTTTTTTTAAAAATAATTATATAGTCATAAATACATATATAATATTATACTAAAGCGTTTATAATTTATGAAGAATGATTTAAAGCATTTAATATAATTAATATTACTATTATATATGAACACTTCCGGGGGATATTCAATTTGAAGAAATCAAATAACAATAAAAATAAAAACAATAATAACAACCAACAAGGAGAACAAACAGTTCGTGTAAGAAGTCCACGAAAAGGAGAAATTCCGGGCATTGTTGAACAAATCTTAGGACATGGAAAACTCAAAGTAAGATGTAATGACAAAAACATAAGACTATGCCGTATACCGGGTAAAATGAAAAAACGTATATGGATACGTGAAGGTGACGTGGTACTTGTTAAACCATGGGATTTCCAAAGTGATGAAAAAGCAGATGTAATCTGGAGATACACACGTACTGAAGCAAACTACCTTGAAAGAAGAGGATTCCTAAAAATATAATAAACAAAAAAATAAAAGGAAAAACAGGAGTATGGACTTAATAGAAAAATTAGAACCAGTATTAATATTTGGATCAGTATTACTCGGTTTATTATGTAACAATATAACAATTCTAAGACAGATAAGTCCATCACTAATAACTATTTTTTTAGCATTAATGCTATTTACACTATTTCTAGACATACCATTAAAAGATATCCGAAATAGTTTTTCAAACATTAAATTTACAAGCACTTCCCTAATCATAAACTTTTTATGGACACCACTACTAGGATACTTCCTGGGAAACTTATTCTTAAATGGCAATATAGATCTGTTTATTGGTTTTGTCATGCTAATTTTAACACCATGCACAGACTGGTACCTCGTATTTACCAAGATGAGTAAAGGAAATTTACCATTAAGCCTATCAATTCTTCCAATAAACCTAGTACTGCAACTAATATTATTACCAGTTTACCTGCTGATATTCTTTTCAAGTTCAAACACACTAGAATTAAGCAGTTTAGCAAATAGTATAATAACATTCATAGTATTGCCATTTATTACCTCAATAATAGTAAAATACGTACTTAAAGATAAACCCATTAAAGATAAAATAACTGCACATTTAAGCAATCTGCAATTAATATTCCTGTGTATTGCAATATTCGCTTTATTCAACACAGAAGCAAACACATTACTAAAAAACATTAACACAATCGGAATCATATTTGTCCCCGTGATACTGTTTTTTATAATAAACTTCATATTAGATTACATAATAGCAAAAAAATTAAAATACAACTATGAAGATTATGCAAGCCTCACCTTAACAACACTAGCACGCAATTCACCACTAGCCCTTGCAATAGCAATCAGTTCATTCCCACACAACGAACTAATAGCAATAGCACTAGTAATAGGACCCCTAATAGAATTACCAGTACTATACATAGTATCAAAAATATTACTAAAAATAAAAAAAGAATACAAATAAAAACTGTATAACATATTTTATTAGGAGATTTTTGTATACATTATCAACATTTTGTAATTAATTTACTAAGTATGTTTAATAATGTCTAAATCATATTTTTATCAAAATAGTTACTACAAATCTATAAAACAAAACACTACAAACATATAAAACAATAGGTTGATTATATGAACTATTTAAAAAGATATCTCGATGATGAACTGGAATTTTATTTGGATACAATTGGGGCAATATTAATTATTGGCCCTAAATGGTGCGGTAAAACTACTACTGCAATTCAACACAGCAATAGTGTTGTTAAATTAGATGATAATTATGAAAATTCCTATTTAGAATGGGCCAATATTGAACCATCAAAAGTATTACAAGGTGAAAAGCCAAGACTTATTGATGAATGGCAGTATGCTCCAGTATTATGGGATGCAATACGTAACAGTGTTTGATGAACTTCAAGAAGATGGATTATACATTTTAACCGGTTCAACTATTGTCGATAAAAGTAAAATAAAACATTCTGGAGCAGGTAGAATTCATCGTATGATAATGAGACCAATGAGTTTATATGAGAGTAAAGAATCTAATGGAAAAATTTGTATCCTCGATTTATTTGATAATCCCGAAATGAATATAAATGGCATTGAATCTAACTTAACTATTGATGATTTAATATTTGCAATATGTCGTGGTGGGTGGCCATCCAGTTTAAATAAAAAATCAAAAAAATCACAATTATCGGCTGTATAGTCATACCTAGATGTTTTAATTAATGAAGATGTATATTCTATTGATAATGTTAAAAGAAATCCATTAACTGTACAACGTATTCTTCAATCATATTCTAGAAACATATGTACCCTAGCTAAGGATACTAAAATTATTGCAGATATTAGTGAAAATTATGAAAGGATAACTCCCCCTACATATTATTCATATATAAATGCTTTGAAGAAATTGTTTGTAATTGAGGATATTCATGCATGGTCGCCTAATATTCGTTCAAAAACAAGTATACGTTCACAAATGAAAAAAGTTTTAATTGATCCCTCCATTGCAGTTGCTTCTTTAAACTTATCCCCCCGTAAACTTGAGAATGATTTAAACACACTAGGATTTCTTTTTGAAAATTTATGTATTCGTAATTTAAATGTTTATACAATGTCAGAAAGAGGAGTTGTCTCATATTATGCTGATCGCTTTGGATTAGAAGTGGATTGTGTACTTCATTTAAGGGATGGAAGATATGCACTTATTGAATTTAAATTAGGAAGTAAAGAGATTGATAAAGGAGCAGCCAATTTACTTAAAATAAATAATTTAATAAATCAAAATGATCAAATGCAAAAACCTTGTTTTTTAGCAATTATCACTGGAGGAAAATTTGCATACACCCGAGAAGATAGGATAAAAATAATCCCAATAGGATGTTTAAAATAATACAAAAATTTAAAAAAGAATAAAATATCCACACATCATAATCCACAAAGTTAATCCGACATAAATATATCCCACATATAATATCATAACAACCACCACCCCTTTTAGCATAACACAAAAATATTTTAGTTTATTAATAGTAATATTATATTACTAACCACATTATCTTAAGTTAGAAAACCTTGCAAACAGTTAACAATTAAATAGTAATATATAATTTAAAAACAAACACACAAAGATAATAAAATCATAACCATAACCCAATGACGACAAATAACCTAAAAAATGTTATATAAATAATCTTACCAAAAAAATAAAAAATAAAAAATATGGGAGGTCGTTATTTGAAGGAAAAACATTATCAAGATGCAGACAATCAAATGAGAAAATTAGAAGAAACAAAAAGAATTAAAAGTGTTGAAGATAAACAAGTATCCAGCGAAGTATTTGATAACCGAACACTACAAGTACTTTATAAACTAGCCAAACAAGGATACCTTCAAAGCCTAAACGGTGTTATAAGCACAGGAAAAGAAGCCAACGTATTTCTCGGAATAGATGATGACAACAAAGAAGTTGCTGTGAAAATATACCGAGTAGTCACACTTGACTTTAAGAAAATAAAAGAATACATAGCCGGAGACCCAAGATTTAAAAGTCATGGAAACAATACAAGACAAATCATAACAGCATGGACACAAAAAGAGTTTAAAAACCTTAACCGATTACATAAATTAGGATTAAACGTACCCGAACCATACACAGCCAATGAAAATGTCCTAGTAATGGAATACCTAGAACACTCAGAGAATGATGCAAGTGCTGCACCACCACTTAGCAAAATACGCTTAGATAATGCAGAAGAAGTCTTTGAAGAAATCATTAACTTTATGGACATATCATACAATAAAGCCCAACTAGTACACGGAGACCTTTCAAGATACAATATCCTTTATTCACATGGCCATCCATACATAATTGATGTGTCACAAGCAACACTTACAAGCCACCCCTCAAGCATGCAATTACTTGACAGAGATATTGAAAACATCGTATATGACAGTAAAAAATTTAAATTAAATTTAACATTCGAATATATTAAAAACAGAATAATTAAAAAATAAAAGGTGAAAAAAAAATGTTAATAAAATGTGATATTTGTGGTCATGAATTTGACCATATGAATGCAGGTTGTTGTGACTGCGGATATGATTGCAATGGAGCAAACATCAAATGCCCAAACTGTTTATTTGACATAGAAGCTCCACCAGAAATAAGGGGAGATATCCTTAAACAAAAAGAAGAAAGATCAATATTTGTAAAATTAGAAAAAGAGTTAGACCTATAACACCTCTTTTTCTAAATAAAAAAAAAGAATATTTAAAAAAAATAAGTAAAAATGAATTAAACATCCATTCATAAATTCTTAACAATACATTGCTGTGAAACTAATAGAATATATTTATGAAACTAAGACCAAAGAAGTACATTGACCGGACTAGTATGCCAGATATACACTAAAATTCCAAATAGAATAAAGAAAAGATAATACTCAAAATTGCCTATTTTTCTTAAATTATCATTCGTTAATATATTCCATCCAGTAATATCCTCAACTTTATCAACATAAATGTATAAATGCAACTTGATGAATAAACAAACCAAAACAATTAACGCTAACTTAGAATGAGTTGCCCAAAAACCAAATACAAAAAATCCAATAGAAAATATAGACACCATATTAAAAATCAAGGGAAACAAAGTAGGAGTAACGTAACAAGTAGCATTTTCATCAAGTAATTTTCTATGATTTAATTTAAACCGTAAATAGACTACCAAAAAATTATAATATATTACTAAAATAAAAATTATACCACACCATCCCAGTATATTATTTGGCAAATAATATAACAATGGCCAATCAACAATTAAGAAAGCAAAAGGCATTACCAACCCCATTTCAAAAAATCTGAAACGTTCATTATAAACAATATATTTATCGTCTTTTTTATCCGAATACATTAAATCAGAAGCCTTAAACCCTAATTCATCTAACTCTTCACGTTCCTTTAGAAAATAACATTTTGTGTCACGATTAAAAAAATCTGAAAGAGCAAATTTTTTATATAAAAAATTTATAATCAAACCAGAAATTATTAAATTAGAAAGTAAGAGAACAATAAACTTCATCTTAACTCAACTCCCATCCAGTAATACTATTCATCGTATCTTTCAACTCTTTAGATTGAATCATGCCAATAGCAGTGTCTATACATGTTCTTGATGCAGTTTGAATAGCATTTAATAACTTATATTTATGAACTGCTTCATGCATCCCTATTACAATTGATTCATCTTTTGATATTTTGGATAATGCTCTACTAACTCCGGATGTAACTCCTTTAGCAAACACAGGCCCAACACAGGATAAAGTTAAATCAACCCCAAATGATATAATATCTTCCAATGAAGCAGTTCCTGTTAATATACCATGTGAATCAGCCAATAGTAGTCCCCCTCCAACAATTATAAAACCAGGAAGTATTAATCCACTAGCTATTACACCTCCCCCTATAAACATTCCTACACCGAGTCCAACAACTGCGGATCCCATCAGATTTTCTAGTAAGGCCATATTACTATCAGTAGTAAAACCCATTATGCTTAGTGATTTATCAAGCGTATCCTTTTTATAATTATCTTCAAAACAAAAAATTGAAGCTTTAATATTTTTCTTATTTTTTGTTTCATTTTCAGCAACCAAAGGATCTGAAATTGCTCCATTATATTCAAAACCATCCAATTCAATTATAGAAGTCAATATACCTGATGATCCATTCATAATAATATATACATTAGGTAAATTTGTAGAATATAATTTCATTAGCTCAGTATGATTGTTTATGTATACATAAGTTTTTGAAGTACTGTTTAAATGTGTGAATAATGATTGTGCTGATTTTCCAATATTTTCTCTAATCATATTTAAGGAAATTCTTGCAATCTCAGGTAAATTTGTTGAAGTGTGTAAATTAAAGAATAAATTATTAGTACTGTTCCCTTGGAACACCATACCCATTTTTAAGTCGTTAAATTGAACGTAATTTACATGATCATAATTTATTCCTACTACACATAATGTTTCATCGCTACGATAAACAGTAGAATTATATTTATAGGCCACGAAATCTGCATATCCATCATAACTCCATATTGTTGTTAATCCTGTGATTATGGTTCTATCCTGTGGTGTTATTCTAAGTAAATCATCCATAACATTATAATTTCTTAGGTTATATAATGATTGATTATAGAAATTAGTTGTTATTTTTATATTTGTTAGCACGTATGTTTGCATTATATCATAATTTCCACATCCCCATACATTTCGTGGTTGGTATGTTATTGTTTCATTTTTTGTGAATTTATTAGATAGTGTTTGAAATAATGTTGTAATATTTTCCTTATTTGTATTTTTCTTTTTCCAAATGACATCAAATAATCGTGATCCATTAGAATACACAAATAATGTTTCATATTTGGGATTTAATGAATATAATCCTACATTTACAACATTTGTTTCCCCATACATTGAACTATAAAATGTTATTTCTAAAGCATTACTTTTATGTATTGTTACTCCTGGTTGATTCATGTAACCTTCATTTTTAATTGTCACTTGATAATTATTTAAATTTATATGAAGATATTTTCTTAAAATATCATCATCCATGGTGTAAATGTATTTGTTGGCATTTATGTAGAATTCAATGGATTCATATTGACTAATATTTGGTAGTTTAACAGTGTAATTATAGTTCATAACTGTTTTTATGCCATTAAGCGGATTATATTCTATTATTTTTGAATATTTGCCACCATATTGTGTATATACTTGTATTCTTGTATTTTTAGTTATTGTTAACTGAGTATTAATATTTTTTTGTTCAACAGGAGAACTATTTGCAACATATTTTGTTATGTTAAATTTTCCTGGCTGATTGGATTGTAAGATTATTTTTTGTGTACCATCATGGTATATTCCTGTGGTATTGTATAATGTTATTGTTGGTCGTTCATATTTATGTTGTGGTGTTCGATAATGATATATCTCCGAGGTATATCCATTTTGGTCTTTAGTGTAATATGTTAATTGTGTTGTTTTATGTATTGTTATTTTCTTGTTGTTTAGTATTGTTTTCTTGGTATTGCTTGTTTTAGGGTTTGTTCCATCAGTAGTATAATATATTGTTGTATTATCTTTGTTTGTTATAAATTGTATTTGTTGATAATTATTTATTAGTGTTGTTATTGGATTTATTATTGCAACAGATGGTGTTATTATTTGTGGTGCTTGGTATGTTACGATTGAGGATTGTGTGTTTTTATGGTCGAGCAGTATTGCTTTTAGTTGTGTTTTTATTGTTAAGTTTAGTGTGGTTCCTGGTGTGT
>CAMNFZ010000047.1 GCA_946537725.1 uncultured Methanosphaera sp. | reverse complement strand
GAAATGCAATTTTCTGGTGAATATCTTATCATCACCACACATTTTGACAACACCTAATATAACAAAAGGTTATTATTGATAGTATATATAATATATATTATATAATGTTGAAAATTTAATACAAATTTATTTTATTTTAATAATTTATACAACTAAATAATAATATATAGGTAGTGTTTTTATTGAGAAGTGACAACATAAAAAAAGGAATAAACAGAACATCACACCGCTCATTACTCAGAGCATGTGGATTAAATGATGAAGACATGAAAAAACCATTCATAGGAATAGCAAACAGTTACACCGACATAGTACCTGGACACATACATCTTAAAGACCTAGTTCAAGAAGTCAAAGATGTTATAAGAGCAGAAGGTGGAGTACCATTCGAATTTGACACAATGGCAGTTTGTGATGGAATAGCAATGAACCATGAAGGAATGTACTTTTCATTACCATCAAGAGAAATAATAGCAAACACAGTAGAAAGTATGGCGATGGCACACCAATTTGACGCATTAATATGTATGCCAAGCTGTGACAAAGTAGTACCTGGAATGCTAATGGCAGCAGCAAGACTAGACATACCAACAATAATCATAACAGGCGGACCAATGATGCCAGGAAAATTCCACGGAGAAATAGTTGACTTCATCAACGTAACCGAAGCAGTTGGAGCAACACAATCCGGAAAAATGTCAGAAGAAGATTTATATGAACTGGAAAAATGTGCATGCCCAGGAGCAGGTTCATGTGCAGGACTCTTCACAGCAAACACAATGGCATGCCTAACAGAAACTCTGGGAATGAGTTTACCTGGATGTGCAACAGCCCACGCAGTAAGTGACAAAAAAATAGAAATTGCAAAACAATCAGCAAAAAAAATATTCTCATTAATAGAAAAAGACATAAAACCATCAGATGTAATGACACAAGAAGCATTCGAAAACGCAATCATCGTAGACTTAGCACTAGGTGGATCAACAAACACAACACTACACATACCAGCTATTGCACATGAAGTAGGAGGACTTGATGTAACAATAGACTTATTTGACAAACTAAGTCACGAAGTACCATACATTTGCAGTATAAGACCTGGTGGAAACAATAGGATGATTGATGTAGATAAAGCAGGCGGAATACCAGCAGTAATGAAAAACCTCGAATCATTACTACACACAGAATGCATAACATGTACTTCAGAAACCATAAAAGAAAATTTAACACAAGTAACAGATGTAGATTATGAAGTAATTCATACAATAGACAATCCTGTAAGAACTGAAGGTGGAATAGCAGTACTATATGGAAACATCGCACCAAACGGTTCAGTAATAAAACAGGGAGCAGTAAATGAAGACATGCTTGTCCATTCAGGACCATGTAAAGTATATAATTCAGAAGAAGAATGTGTAGCTGCAATAGAAAATGATGAAATTGTAGATGGTGATGTTGTAGTAATACGTTATGAAGGACCTAAAGGTGGACCTGGTATGCGTGAAATGCTAAACCCAACAGCAGCAATCATGGGAAGAGAACTATTCCATGTAGCACTTATCACTGACGGAAGATTCTCCGGAGGAAGTAGAGGTCCATGTATAGGACACATATCACCTGAAGCAGCAGAAGGCGGACCAATAGCAGCTATTGAAAATGGTGACATAGTTTCTATTAATGTAAAAGAAAGAAGCATAACATTAGAATTATCTGATGAAGAAATCAAAGAAAGATTATCTAAAGTAAAACCTGTTGAAAGAAACCTTAAAGGATGGCTAAGACAATACCAAAAACTAGCAACAAGTGCTGATAAAGGTGCAGTACTTAAATAAACAAAACAATTTATTTCAAATATTAATGTGGAGGTGAATTCTTGTCAAAAAAACGTAAAAACAGGGACAAAAAGAAGAAACAAGAAGAAAAACAAATGAAACAAGAAAAATCAAATTCTGGATTAGCCCGAGAAATATTAAGTTATGCATTAATAATAATATTAGCAATAGTACTGTCAGCTCATCTGAGCGTAGTAGTATCAGGAAGTATGGAACCTTCCTTTTATAGGGGAGACATAGTAACAAAAATTAATGTAAATACGTATGGAATACAAGAATTTAATCCAAATACAGATGTACACGTCGGTGATGTTGTCGTTTATGATGCGTCATGGTATTCAGAACCCGTGATACATAGAGTAATAGAAGTAAAAAACATAAACGGATCAAACTATTACATCATAAAAGGAGATAATAATGAAGTTCAAGATCCAGAACCCGTCTCACCAAGTCAAATACAATCAAAAGTAGTGACAATAGGAAATTCACTTCTAATAATACCAAAAATAGGTTACATAACACTATGGTTTAGAGGCTTATAAAGAAAAGATAGGAGGAAAATAATTATATGTATTCAAAACTAAAGAAAGAACTCAACGAAAGCATAGAAGAAGCTTTAACAAAACTCAGAGTAAAACTTGATGAAGAACTAACATTCGAAGAACCACCAAATCCAGAAATGGGGGACATATCTAGTAATGTAGCATTTTCTTTAGCAGGTAAACTAAAAAAATCACCAGTAGAAATAGCAGAAGAAATAAAACAAAACATTAAATTACCATTATACTTTGAAAAAGTAGAAACCAAAGGACCATACCTTAATTTCTTCATAAATTACACATTATTTTCTACAAAAATAGTAAACTACATAGATAAAAGATATGGTGAATTACCAGAAAAAGAACAATCAATACTATTAGAACACACATCAGCAAATCCTAACGGACCATTACACGTAGGACACTTAAGAAATGCAATATTAGGAGATTCATTAAAAAGAGTTCTTCAACATGCAGGTTACAAAGTAGAATCACAATACTACGTAAATGACATGGGAAGACAAATAGCAATAATAGTATGGGGAATGAACAAATTCGGATATGAATTTGATGACGATAAAAAAATTGACCACTCCGTAGGAGAAGTATACTTCAAATGTAACCAGGAACTAGAAAAAAACCCAGACTACAACCAGGAAATAGATGAAATCCTACACAGATATGAAGACGGAGAAGATCAAAAACTAATAGATTCATTCGAATTAGTAGTAGAAAACTGTCTTGACGGAATAAAACAAACACTCAAAGATCTGAATATTAAGATGAACCTATACAAATGGGAAAGCACATTCCTAAGAAACGGATCAGTAGGAAATGTCCTTGAAAAATTACAGCCATTCACAATTCAAAGAGACATATTATACTTACCATTAGAAAAATATGATGTAGACAAGGAATTAGTATTAAGACGATCAAATGGAACAAGCCTTTATGCTACAAGAGACTTAGCATACCACCAGTATAAGACAAAAAACAGTGACATATCATTAGACATACTAGGTGCAGACCATAAATTAGCAGCAAAACAATTAAGCCTAGCATTAGAACTATCAGGAAACCGTGCACCAGAAGTAGTATTCTATGAATTCATAAATTTACCTGAAGGAAGCATGTCCACAAGAAAAGGAGTATTCATATCCGTAGATGAATTCATCGAACAAGCAACACAACATGCAAAAGATGAACTAATCAGCAGAGACATGGACTTCACAGACAAACAAATGGATGAAATAGCCAAAATCATAGGAGTAGGTTCAGTAAGATTTTACATTAACCAAATATCTCCAGAAAAACCTATTACATTCAAATGGGAAGAAGCCCTTAACTTTGAAAGAGGATGTGCATCAATCCAATATGCACATGCAAGAGCATGTAAACTATTATCAAAAACAGAATTTGATGAAATGATGGATGTAAAATGTGACTATGAACTAGAAGATGAAGAAAAAGAATTAATCAAAGAACTCTCCAGATTCACAGAAATTATAAGACAATCAGCAGAGGAAAGAAGAGTACATCATTTAACAGAATATACATCCAGTCTATCAAAAGCATTTAATAAGTTCTACAAGTCACAGCAAGTAATAGGATCAGAACATGAAAGTTTCAGATTAAAACTTGTTGATGCTTCAAGAATAACACTTAAAAATTCATTAAAACTTTTAGGTATTAAAGCACCAGAATTCATGTAATGAAGTGATAACTTGAATCCCTGGATATATTTGGTAGTAGCCGGTATATGTGAAGTACTATGGGCAGTTCCACTAAAATTTTCAGAAGGATTCACAAAACTTCTTCCTACTTTTTTAACAGTAATATTTTTAATAATTAGTATGGTACTGTTAGAAAAGGCAGTGGAAGGAATACCATTAGGTACTGCATATGCCTGTTGGACTGCCATAGGTGCAATAGGTACTGTTGTTGTAGGAACATTATTTTTAAACGAATCAATGTCACCTTTAAAACTATTCTTTTTATTCTTAGTAATTGGTGGAATAATGGGACTTAAATTAACAACAGGTTGATTTTTTTTTCTTTTTTTATTACATAATGTTAATATAATATAAATTATATAAATATACACAATTGAAATTTAGTATTTTTAATTTTAATTTAATATAATTATCATTTTTTTATATATAACTTAAAATAATCATTTAAAATGGAGGAATAATATAAAATGCGAACTTTAATGATACATTCAGATTACTTACGTTATAAAACCAGAAGTAAAACTAAAATAGCAGAAGATATCGAAGATGAAAAAAGAGCAGATGGTGTAGATAATGCATTAGTTGCTTTCATAGCAGTGGAAAAAGAAGATGAAGAAAACCCTGAGCTAATCATAAGAAAAACAGTTAAAGAAATTTTAAGTGTACAAAATAAGGTTAATGCGGATAATATAGTGGTATATCCATATGCTCATCTAAGTTCTTCATTATCTAATCCTACAGTAGCTACACAAATCTTAAAAGGTATTGAAGCAGAACTAGTAGACAACAACGAAGCAGTACTCAGAGTACCATTCGGATGGTACAAATCATTTGAATTAGCATGTAAAGGACATCCTTTATCTGAATTATCAAGAACAATAACTACTGAACCTGAAGAAGATGAAGATGCTGAAGAAGAAGTAGAAGAAAAAGAACCATCAACATTCTACATACTAGAAGAAGATGGAGAAAAATACGATACTGAGGACTACAATTATCAAAACAAAACATTAAAACAATTAGTTGATCATGAACAGGGAATATCACATGATGATACAGGTAAACAACCACCTCATGTAAAACTAATGAAAGAAAAAGAATTAGCAAGCAACGAACCATCAGCAGATGTAGGACATATCAGATGGTATCCTAAAGGAAAACTTGTTAAAGACCTACTTGCAGACTATGTGTACAACTTAGTAACTGAAAGAGGAGCAATGCCTGTAGATACACCAGTAATGTATGACTTAGCAGATAAAGCAATAGCTGAACACGCTGAAAAATTTGGTGAAAGACAATACAGGTTAAAAACAAAACACAGAAACTTAATGTTAAGATTTGCATGTTGTTTTGGTGCATTCAGGATAATGGCAGATTCCTTCTTAACATGGAAAAACATGCCTGTAGGAATATATGAATTATCACAATTAAGTTTCAGATTTGAAAGACAAGGAGAAGTAGTTGGACTTAAAAGGTTAAGAGCTTTCACAATGCCTGATTTCCACAGTGTATGTTTAGATGATGAACACGCTAAAGAAGTATTTGCTAAACAGGTGGACATGTGTGCTCAGACAGAAAGTGACCTTGATGTACATTATGAAGTAGCATTCCGTGTAACTAAAGACTTCCTTGCAGAAAATGAAGACTGGGTAAAAGAAATTGTAAGAGAACACATTAAAAAACCAGTAGTTCTTGAAGTAATACCAGAAATGAAACATTACTGGAATGCTAAAGTGGACTTTGCTGCAATAGATGATCTTGGAAGACCAATTGAAAATCCTACAGTACAAATGGATATTCAAAGTGCTAGAAGATTTGGTATCACATACCTTGATGAAAATGAGGAACAGCAATATCCAACAATCTTACACTGTAGTCCAACAGGAAGTTTAGAAAGAGTAATTTGTAGTTTACTTGAAAAAACTTCAACTGATAAAGGTTCCAAACCAGCATTACCATTATGGTTAGCACCAACACAGGTAAGAATCATACCTGTTACTGATAAACATTTAGATTATGCTGAAGAAGTTTATCAACAGATTAAGGATTTAAATGTAAGGGTAGATATTGATGATACTCCTGAACGTGTAGGTAAGAAAATCAGAAATGCCGGTAAAGAATGGATCCCATATACTATTGTAGTTGGAGATAATGAGGTAGAAAGTGGTTCTATTACTATTAATAGACGTATGGATGATACTAAGGAAGAAGTTACTGTTGAACAGTTAGCTGATGAAATTCATTCATTAACTGAAGGTTTACCTTTCAGAAAATTACCTTTACCATATAAAGTATCTAAACGTGTTAAATTTTAGTTAATGAGTTTTTTCATTAATTATTCCTCTTTTTTTATTATATTTTTTTTAGTGTTGTTTTTGTGTATATTTTTTCTTTTACATTAACATAATATATTATAACTTATAACTACTAATAGTATAACTTATAACTAATTACTTTTACTATTATAACTTATAAATAATATCTTTTACAAATAAATTAATATCAACAAAAAAAATAATACGGAGCAAATAAATGACAGAAATAATAACAATATTAAATCAAAAAGGAGGCTGCGGAAAAACAACAACAGCAGTAAACCTAGGAGCAGCACTAGCAACCCAACAAAAAACAGTACTAGTAATAGATATGGACCCACAAGGAAATGCAACAACAAGCATGGGAATACAAAAAAGTGAAGTAGAAAACACAATATACTCCCTATTAACCGGAAAATGCTCATTCGAAGAAGCAGTACTAGAAACACAAGTACCAAACCTATACCTAATAGCAAGTAACATCTCCCTAAGCGGAGCAGAAATAGAACTAAGCAAAGAACTAGGATACCCATACATCCTAAACGAAAAACTAGAAGAATACGAACTAGGATTCGACTACGTACTAATAGACGCACCACCATCCCTAGGAATACTAACACTAAACGCCCTCGTCGCAACAGACTCAGTAATAATACCAATACAAGCAGAATTCTATGCACTAGAAGGAATGGCAGACCTACTAGAAACAATGAAACTAGTAGAATCAAGACTCAAAAGCTCATGCCCAATAAAAGGAATACTAATAACACTATATGATCCTAGAACAAGACTATCAAAAGACGTAACAAAAAATGTAAAAGACTTCTTCAAAGACAAGGAATACATATTCAAAGAAAAAATACCACGTAACGTAAAACTAGCAGAAGCACCAAGCTTCGGACAACCATGCATAATATATGACCCAGACTGTCCTGGAACAAAATCATACACAAAATTAGCAAAAGAAATAATAAAATTAGAAGGTGAATAAACATGCCTGAAGGATCATTAGGAAGAGGATTAGATGCATTAATAAAAAAATCAACACCAAAAAAGAAAAAAGAAACAAAAGACAAAACAAAACAAGAAACAATAATAAAAGAAGCACCAAAACCAAAAACTGAACCAAACATTAACTTATCATTAAATGATGAAAAAATTGAACAAATAAAAAAAGAAGTAGAAAAAAATCCAAGAATAAGTTTATGGTCAGCAAAAAGTGCAGCTTGCCTAAGATACCTTAAAAAAACAACACCAGAATTCAGCATAAGCAATGAAGCATCATCCATCCTAGAAGAAGCAATAAAAAATAAATACCCGGAAATCTGGGAACTATTCGATGAAGAATAAAAATTCTCTCATTAACTTCTTTTTATAACACTCTTTTTAGATTAAAGTGCTTTGATAAGAACCTCCAATCTTAACAAATATTTTACACTTCTTAATATTAGCGCCCAATTCCTGCAGTTGTTTTAAACTAGTAACTTTACCCCCTTGACTAACAATGTGCCTGATACGTCTTGCAGATTTAAGGCCAATACCTGGAACTCTAATAAGCTCCTTATACTTTGCCGAGTTAACATCAATAGGATATTTATCCATATTTTCAAGTGCAGCAATATATTTAGGATCATTATTAACATCAAGAAAACCATTATCATCCAATACAAGATCATCAATGGTGTAATTATACTGATTAAACAAATATTCTGCCTGGTACAGTCGACCCGTTCTCCTGGTGTCATTAGCATCATGATTTTCAAGTGGAGTTCCCTTCACCGGAGTAAAGCTGCTGAAGTAATTATATAATACATCATACTTCCTTGTTAAAGTATAAACTTGTTTTAAAATGTCCTCATCATTTTCCTCATTAGCACCAACAATAATTTGAGTAGTATGTCCACTACTTGCAAGACTATGATCCCTGCGGTGTAAATTATCAATCCAATCAAGACGTTTAAGAATGTCCTTATCATAATTTTTCGTACTGGACAAATCACTAAGACCATCCCTCGTAGCAGCTTCAATATTTATACTAACCCTATCAGCAAGTTGCATAGCATGTTTAATATGATCCTTACTACTGCCTGGAATAATTTTCAGATGAATATAACCATTATACGAATACTTGTTACGCAATAAATGAGCTGCTTCAATCATCTCTTCCATAGTAGTATCAGCATCCCTAATAATACCGGAACTTAAAAATAAGCCTTCAACAGTATTATTCTCATAATACTTCATATAAATACGGGCCAGAGCATCAGGACTCAGCCGGGCTCTCTGATATTTATGACCTCTACAATTAGTACAATAAGCACAATCATTATTACACTCATTAGTCATTAAAATCTTAAATAATGGCACATCCCTGCTTCCAGCCTTTGCATGATAAATACCATCCTTAATTTTATCAGTCTCCTCAAGCACATTATCAACATTATAATTAACATAATTACATCTATCATAATATGCTGCATCAGATAATAACTGTAAATCATTAAAAGTACTCATTATACTATCCTCCTATAATTTACTTTTATTCTCTTAATAATTAACTTTTTATATAAGGTATGAAAATAATATTATTAGAAATTGTTTAAGCAGTAATATATGGGAGGTAAATGCTATGGATATCTGGTTAATAATTCTGATAGTAATAATTATATTAATAGTTATTTTATTAATAAAATTCTATAATGACCTTGTAAATGGCAGAAATCGTGTAGAAAATGCATGGAGTCAAATAGATGTTCAACTACAAAGACGTAACGATTTAATACCAAACGTTGTAGAAACAGTTAAAGGATATGCAGGACACGAAAAAGAAACATTAAGTCAAGTAACTCAAGCAAGAGCAAACATGGCAAATGCAACAACAGTTCAAGAAGTAGCAGAAGCAGATAATATGATTTCAAGTGCATTAAAATCATTATTTGCAGTAAGTGAAGCATACCCTGATCTTAAAGCTAATCAAAACTTCATAGAATTACAACAAGAATTATCAGAAACAGAAGATAAAATATCATACTCTAGGCAATTCTATAATGACACAGTACTCAAATACAATAACTTATGTCAACAATTCCCTAGCAGTATAATTGCAAGTATTTTCCACTTTAAAAAATCAGAATTCTTTGAAGCACAAGAAGGTACAAGAGCAGCACCTAAAGTAGAATTTTAATTTTTCTCTTTTTTTTCAATTTTTTATATAAACATATTAAAAAAAATAATTATTTACAAAGAGCTATAGCTTCATCATATTTATCATTAACAATATTGGAGAATAACTCTTCGAATTTAGAATTTAAAGGAATATTCTTATTAAGCATTAACTGACATAATTTTTTTGATTCATTAAATATATTTATCAAATCTTCGTCAGCTAAGTTTTTATTTATTACGTAAGTTTTAAAGAAATATATTATTTTTGCATTAATTAAATGTTTAATAGTTATTTCTTCAAGATTTTTTTCTTTACTTATCTCATAAATCATATTATAAGATTTTAACCGGGTAATTTGTTGATTGTCATTAATACTTTGGCAAAGTGATTTGTTATTAATATCCTTTCGTTCATAATAAGTAAAAATGGGTTTTTTTATGAAAGCAAATTTATCTGCACATACCAATGATTTATATAAGAAAACAGAGTCTTCTCCAAGCAAACCCTCCGGAAATTTAATATTATTTTCTCTTAAAAAACTCAAATTAAATATTTTACTTTGAACACTGTGGTTTCCCAAAATGTATGGAAGTTCATTGATATTTTCAATAATTATTTCTTCAGGATACTTTTTATTAAACTTTTTTAATTGTAGTATTCTTTCTTTTTTACTTAAATTAGAATCAGTAAATGTTGATAAAAGTAAACCCTTATGTGTTCCTTTATCAACATCATTAATCATCCGACTATGTAAACCTGATACAAAATTGGATTCTGTTTCAACTATTTTCTCATATAATATTTCACATGAATTCTCATAGTAGAAATCATCCGGATCCAGGAACATTACATAATTACTGGTAGCATATTCCATACCCATATTACGTGGTTTACTAGGACTGCCACTATTTTTTTCTGTTTTAAAAACTCGTACATTCGAATAGTTTTCATTAAATTCTCTTAAAATTGAGTAACTGTTATCTGTAGAACAATCATCTATAAATATTATTTCAAGATTATTAAATCCTATTGTTTGTCTTAGTAAGGATAAGAAACATTTTTCCAAATATTTTTCAACATTATATACTGGAATTATTATTGTAATTAGGTAGGTTCCTATTCTTCTTTGCATCTTGCTAAGATTAGATTCTAATAATCTTTCAGTTTCATTGTATTTGCTGTTTATTTTTATAGTTAGGTAATTTAGATTTTTTTCTATGTAATGTAATTGTAATTGTTTATCATTTTTAAGTATGGATAATATTTTCTTTGCATGTTTATGGTTGGATGTTAGTATTTTTAAAATTTTTTCTGTTTGTTGGTTGTTTTCTTGTATTTGTTGTGTTAGTTTTTTGTTTTT
>CAMNFZ010000046.1 GCA_946537725.1 uncultured Methanosphaera sp. | reverse complement strand
TCTAAGTCTTTTACCAAAACCACCACATAAAATCATACCTACTGTTTCATTCATTTAAATCACGTTAATATTTTTTTTATTTTTATAAAAATCTTTTTAAGTTGTTTAATTTTATTTCTTTAATAATAAATAAATATTTTTAATGTATTTTATTATGTTATAATGTTGTTACTTTACATCCATCTTTTTCTACTATTATTGTATGTTCTGTTTGTGCAACCATTCCATCAGTTTTTTCTTTTAATGCTGCATAAGGATATATTGATCTGGATGTTAATAGTGGTCTCATTGCCCTGTTTAGTTGGTGTTCGTCATAGCCTTCCATAAGGTGTCTTTGTGCAAATGGGAAATATGTGAAATCTTCACGTATCCTGTTTAATAGTTTTTTAGCATCTGGTTGTCTTAATGGTCTTGTTCGTAAGTAGGAGTATATGAAGTGTTGTGGAATATCATTTACCATTCCCACGCCATTAGTTGCAAATGGTTCTATTGCCACATGATCTCCTTCTTTTAGTATTACGGAACTTTTTTCTGGAAAATTTGGTATTGATAATCCTGCATGTAAATTGTATTGTTCTAAGCTATGTCCACTTAGATTTACTATTGGAGTATATCCTTTTGAGTGCATGGTTTCTTGTACTACTCTACCTATTTTTTCTAAGCTTACCCCATCTTTTATTATGCTGATGACATTTTCTAAAGCACTACTTGATGCATCAATGATTGCTCGTCTTTCTTCTATTTCTTCTTCTGTTATTGTTGGATTACCATCATCTAATCTTCCCGGCATTTTAAGTGGGTTTCCTTCTTCATCTATTGGTTCTGCATTGTCTCCTTCTATTATTACTGTTACTGCTGTGTCTGATATATATCCATCGACTTCTGCCCCTAGATCTATTTTTACTATGTCTCCTTCACAGAATAGAGTATCGTCATTTGGTGGAGAAGTGTAATGTGCTGCTATTTGATTTATTGATACGTTACATGGAAAAGATAAACCTGCCCCAGTACTTTTGATTTCGGATTCTATCCAATCAATTAAATCAATTACTTTCATACCTGCAGTAGCTTTTTTTGCTGCTTGTTTACGTACCTTTGCTGCTATTTTACCAGCTTTTTCATATTTTTCCAACATTTACATCACTAATACCATATTTATTTATTATAGTATATAATAGATACATTTATATATAACTTATAACTTAAATACTATATAGCTCTTTAATGAGAGTCATTATTTTTATTGTATAGCGGGGTGGGGTAGTCTGGTGATCCCGCGGGGCTCATAACCCCGAGAGCCCTAGTTCAAATCTAGGCCCCGCTACTTTTCAGTATTTTATTATTCTATTTTTTTGGTAAGCTAAAGCACAGCTAACGGTAATGATAATTACTGAGGAAATTCCACACACTATGATTAAAAGACGTGACGCTCTTCATTGACGTACACTGAGAAGTGTGACCCTGTCATAGAAACGATACGATAGGCTATAACTAGGCAATAATAGATGATACAATTGGGTTGATTAGCTTAACAATAGTAATCGATGAAACGAACAATCCACGTAGTGCAAAAGTAAACATGTAATTTAATTACAAAGGTAACTTGCTAAGATAAATGCTGTGGTATAACATGAAGTGGATTACTCTTAGCATACCAAAATTTTAGATAATAACTATTTTTAATATGAAGTTTTTTAATCCAAAAAGAGTTTATAACATTTTAACAAGTATTTTAAAAATAAATTTAATATTTTATTGAATGGCTTAAATTTTCAAAAATGAGCTAAAAAAAAATATTAGAGGATTATTTCTTCATTGCTGAAAGTTCTTCACTAATTTTATCAACACGTTCCTCTAATTCTGAAACACGTGAATCATTGCTTTCTTTGTAAGAATTAAAATCATTATTTAATGCATCACATCTTTCAATAATTTTATCCAAATCCTTATGTGTTGCAAGATTCCAATCTTCTATAACTTGTTCACTTTGTTCATCAATAAACTGTGTTATTTTTTTAGACATTGCATCTGTTTTAGAAATATGTTCTTCGTCTTCATCATCTTGAACTCTGTCTTTAAATTTATCACTGAATCCATTAACCTTATCAGATATATTTGATATATACTCTTCTTGAGCAACACGGCTAGATATTCCTGAAGCTTGTGCATGAATATTTTGATAAACTGGATTATTAGTTGATTGTAAATAATAATATACCAAGATGAGAATTGCAACAATCAATATTATTATTGCAAGTACAGTTGCAGGTTCCATTAAACCAACCCCCTATTTATTTAGTAAATCATTTAATTCTTTTTCTTTCTTGTCTAACTCTAGAGATAATTTCTGTAATTTAATTAATTCGTTCTTAGCTTCTAACTGATCTACTCGTTCACTAACTTGACTACTTAATAAACCTACTTTTGCCGTAATTTCAGAAGTGTTTAAACGAATTTGTTTCAATTTTTCCTGATCTTCTTCAGATAAATCAGCCAAATTTTCTTTTCTTTGTTTTGATTCCAAATCCTTTTCAACTAATTCAATTTTTTTAAGTTCTGCTTGTTTTTCTAGCAATATAACGTCATTTTTAGATACTGTTGTTTTTCTCCATTCAATTACTATCACTATTACTGCTATTAAAAAAATTACTGCCAGTATTAGTAAGAATAATTGGTCTGCTGAAAATATTATGTCCATACTTATCATCCTAGTAGTTTAAATTATAATAGATACTTTGTAATTTATATAGTATATCTTTTATTACATTTGTAATATTTAAATATAATATCAACTAATATCACAAACTCTAAAATAGAAAAAAATACACAATATAATATAATAATAAATTCTACACAAAATGTTGAAAAAAAATGGGGGATTATTCATTAGTCAAAGTAAAGTAATGATCGTATTAGGAAGTGCATCTGATTACAAAATTGCACAAAAAGCAGTTAATGTATTTGAAGAAATGGAAATTAATTATGATTTACGTGTAGCTTCAGCTCACAGAACACACCACAGATTAAAAGACATGATACTGAATGAAACAGAAGGTGTTGAAGTAATCATAGCAATTGCAGGTTTAGCTGCACATTTACCGGGAGTAATTGCAGCACAAACAACAAAACCTGTCATAGCAGTACCTGTTGATGTTAAATTAGGTGGTTTAGATTCTTTATTATCATCAACAGAAATGCAACTAGGAACTCCTGTTGCTACTATGGGTGTTGACAGAGGAGATAATGCTGCATGGTTGGCTTGTCAAATTATTGCATGCAATGATGAAAAACTTAAAAAAGAGTTAAAAGAAAAAAGAAATGCATACAATACAAAAATTCAAAAATCCGAAGAAGAACTTATAGAAAAGATAGCTGGAAAACATTATCAGAAAACAGAATATAATAAACAAGAAATTACACCTGTAGAAAAAAATTACAAATTAGATCCGGATACAAAGGTTGTTATTGTTTCAGGTAATTATTCAAATATGGAAACTGTTCGTAAAATTATCCAAACACTCGAAACACTTAAAATTCAATGTGAATATAAAGTAGTTTCTGCTACCAGAGATCCTAATAAACTTGAAAAATATATTAAAGACATTGATGATGATGTGGATGTATACATTGCAGTTAGCAGTTTATCAACCATACTTACAGGAGTTATAGTTTCTTTAACCACTAAACCGGTTATAGGTGTTCCTTGCATAACCAGATTATCAGGTATAGATTCAATACTAAGTATGATTGAAATGCCTCCTGGTGTTCCAACTGCAACCATGGGATTAGATGCAGGTGAAAATGCAGCATTATTTGTTGCTAGAATATTTTCAATATATGATGATGAAATTAAAGAGGAATTAATGAAATTTATGAAGACATTACATAGAAATGTTTATTATGAATAAGGGTGAATGAATATGTCTCGTTTGATTGATGAAATTAATGATGAAATTATAGAAATTAATGATGAAGTATCAACAGAGTATGAAATTACATCTATATTAAAAAAACATCCCAAAGACACATTAGTTTTTACTAATGTTAAAGGTTCTGATATGAACATTATATCAGGTATCTGTAATACTAGGGAAAAGATTGCTAATTCAATTAATACTAGTGTAGATAAAATTACTGAGAATATTATCCGTGCAACAGGTAATCCTACTAAAATTGATAATGTATTAAATTTTGATGAGGTTTATTCTAATAATGAAGATGCTGATTTAAGTAAGCTTCCTATTTTAAAACATTACCCTAAGGATAAAGGAAAATATATTACTGCTGGAATTGTTATTGCTAAAGATCCGGATACTGGTTTAACTAATGCTTCCATTCATAGGATGTTGGTTCATTCAGATAATGAACTTGGTATTCGAATTGTTCCTAGACAGTTGTATACTTATTATAAGAGAGCTGAGGAATTAGGAAAACCTTTGGAGGTTGCTATTGCTATTGGTTTAAATCCTTCAACTTTGCTTGCTAGTACTACTAGTATCCCTATTTCTGAAAATGAATTGGAAGTTGCTAATACTTTCCAAGATGGGAATTTAACTTTGGTTAAATGTGAAAGTGTGGATATTGAAGCTCCAGAGTGTGAAATTTTATTGGAAGGTAAGATTTTACCTGATGAAAGAAGAAGTGAAGGGCCTTTTGTTGATTTAACAGATACTTATGATAAAATCAGGGATGAACCTGTTATTCAGTTAAGTAGAATGCATTATAAGGATAATCCTTATTATCATGCTATTCTTCCTGCTGGTAATGAACATAAGTTGTTACAGGGTTTACCACAGGAACCACGTATTTATAATAGTGTTAAAAATACTTTGCCTACCGTGCAAAATGTTGTTTTAACCGAGGGTGGATGTTGTTGGCTACATGCAGTAGTGTCTATTAAGAAGCAGACAGAGGGTGATGCTAAAAATGTTATGATGGCTGCATTATCTGCTCATCCTTCATTAAAACATTGTGTTATTGTTGATGAAGATATTAATATTTTTGATCCTGTTGATGTTGAGTATGCTATTGCTACTCGTGTTAAAGGTGATGATGATATTTTCATTATTCCAAAAGCTAGGGGTTCATCATTAGACCCTGTTGCTGAAATAGATGGAACTACTACAAAAATTGGTGTAGATGCTACCAAGTCTTTCCATAATTTAGATGATTATGAAAGGGTTAGTTTTACTTTAGATGATTAGAAAAATGAGATTATACTTGTAAGTTACACTTGCAATGTATGTCTGGATTTAACCCCCTTTTTTATTTTTTGAAAGTGTATCCCCTGTTAAAAGGCATCTGACTATATTTAATAATTGATGATTAATGTTCTAGTTTTGGGGATACTCTTGTAATTAATTGTTATAGTAATACTTTTTTTTATGTCTTGATTTGGGGTATGGTTTTAAGATGAAAGATATTTAGAAACCTTAATGTTAAAAATGACATTACTTAACAAAACTAACTATTCCTAAGTTTTTTTTTGAGATATAACTATTTGGATGCCTTCTAACATTTTAGTAAATAATAAGTGATTAACATATTTATAATCATTATTCAAAAAAATACCATTAAAAATGAATAATGTTTAAAATAATAACCACAATTAATAATTTATTACAAGAAGTATATAAAGTTATAGACAAAATATAAAAAAATAAGAAATAAAATATAAAATTTATAAAAAAAATAGAAAAATATTGAAAACTATATATCAATATTCAAAAACCTATAATAAGATGATGAATTAGCAAACAAATTAGTTGAATTAGCACCATTATCTTCCAAGAGAACTTTAACCCGATAATCACCATAAGTATCATTATACACTAAACCATTACTGGAAGAATTTAAATTGAAACTATCAATAGTGTCATTATTAATACTGAAGAGATACTTACCTCCATCAAAAGAACCCGTAACTTGGGTTACTTTAGTATCATTAACATAAACTGACAATACTTTAGCAGGTTTAGCCTGATTAGAAATCTGAGAAGCCACATTAACCTTAGTCTGATTTATTATATCCAACTTAGTTTGATTACCATCAGCCTCAATAGTAACTAGTTCATCATTATGGAAATTACGAACCAAATAAGTTCCATTAAACAATTCCCTCAAATCCCTATCACGAATAACATCATCCGTTCCAACATTAAGAACATTCCTTGCATCACCAGGAATCCTGATTAAATCATTTTCATTATTCACTGTTTGTTCTAACTGATACTGAGTTCCATCAATATAAACATAATCACCATACTGTGCTTGCAATGTATTAAGTGCCGAATTAGATAAACGAATAAGATGTAGTTCATTTTCAAGAGCACTTTCTATAGTATACGGACCTCTAACATCAACACTACTACTAGGCTGACTAACTGTAGATATTACAAGATTTTTACTAGCAGGTTCTATTGAAATTTCATTAGAAGATATAGTCACAGAACCCAATAATGAAAGTACAATAGTAAGTATAATAATAACAGAAATTACTACCGGAAACTGCATCCTCATAAATGACTTAAAAATCTGCAAGGTAGGAATTTTAGTCTGCTTATACATACGAATAGACATTCGAATAATTTTAATCAAGTAATATAATGAAATTAACAATCCCAATAAAATTATCACTGCAGAAAGTGTAGTACCCATATACTTTATGAAAAATAATCCGAAAATACCAAATGTAATTAAAGATAATCCCATTATTTCCATCCTAATAGCATTACCCAAATCATCAACCATGGTTAGTCTACCATAATTAATAGCACGATCAACTATAGTGCGAACTACCTCATTAGCCATGATATTTAGTTCTTGTAATGTTGACATTTCATGAACCATTTTACCAATATCAACTTCCTGAATTCTCATACCTTGAGCATCAGCATCCAATACGATACCAATATCTACACCATAATCATGTTCTAAATCAATTTTATCTAAGAAACTTTTTATTGCAGCAAATTGTCCACTTAGTGGTTGATCAAAATTCAGTTCAGGAAAAAAGAATTGTAATAATGGTTTTGCTGTTAGTTCTGTTACTCTGCCTGCTTCTCGTTTAAATTTAGTTTTAGTGATATCTGCTTCGCCATCAAGAATAGGCTTAATAATAGATTCTACCTGATACTGATTTATTTCAGATAAATCTGCATCCAAGAACAAAACAATATCATTAGTTACTTTTTTCAGTCCTGTTTTCATAGCAGAACCTTTACCTTTATTTTTTTCATGCTTCAAAAGGGTAACATTTCCAAATTTAGAAACAATATTTGATGTATTATCTGTTGATCCATCATCAACAACTATTATTTGTGTTATTGAATTAACTTTCATTACTGTTTCTAAAACATGCCCTATAGATTTTTCTTCATTGAATGCTGGAATTACTATGGAAACTGTTTTGTTAACATACTTTTCAGATTTGTTAAAAAACAGTAGTGAAGCCAAAATAATCATTATCAATGGCAATATTTGAAACATGAAATCTCCCTTTAAATCTTTATTATAAAAATTGTTATTATTAATAATCTTTGTTGATTATAATATAAAAAGTATTTTAAAAGTGTATACATAGGGTATAGTCATAATGTAGTATAAGCTCATAAAGTTATATTGAATAATAATTAAGGTACCTATTATTTTTTTGTTATATCTTTTTGTGATAAAAATATCATTTTAATATTTTCAAAATTCCAGTATATATTATTAATATAGATTAAAGACAACTTCACAAAAGAAATGAATTTATTATAAGAAGGCTTGAAATTACATATATAACTCTAAAAATATAATATTATAATAATAAATAATAATATATAACAATGTTAATAAAAGAAATTACGGTGAAAATATGAGTAAAACATTAAAAATCTTAACAATACAAGACATTTCATGCTACGGACAATGTTCCATAACAGTCGCATTACCCATAATATCCGCATTTGGAATAGAAACCGCAGTTCTTCCTTCAGCAGTCTTATCAACACACACATCAAATTTTAAAGATTACACATTTAGAGATTTAACAGAAGATCTACCACCAATCCAAGAACATTGGGAAAAAGAAGGAATATTCTTTGATGCAATATACACAGGATTCATAGGTTCAATAAAACAATTAGATTACATAAAAAATATAATCAAGTCGCGATTAAAACCAGGTGGAAAAGTATTTGTTGACCCTGCAATGGCAGACTATGGAGAATTCTATAATGGATTCGATCAAAACTTTGCAGATAAAATGGGTGAACTTTGTAAATTAGGTGATTATATCCTCCCAAACACAACAGAAGCATGTTATCTATTACATAAACCATGGAAACCAGAATTTTCAAGAGAAGAAATGATAGAAATGGCAGAAGAACTTTCAGAATTTACAAAAAAATATGTGATATTGAAAGGAGACACTTCCAAAAAAGATAAATTAGGAATGATTATTTTAAATAAAAGTAAAAAGCACAATATTGAAATTGCATATAACGATAAAATTAATTATTCAACCCATGGAACAGGTGATGTTTTTGCTTCAGCTTTTGTAGGAGCTTCAATGTTAAATAAATCACCCCTTACTTCAGCTAAAATAGCAGGAGAATTTACAAAAAAATCAATTGAAAAAACTATAGATGATCCCACCCATAATTATGGAGTAAAATTTGAACAGGTAATCTTATCACTAGGTGAATTATTAGAATCAATAGAATAAGAAAAGAAACAATAACGAGAACAATTTTATTATTATTTTAAAAATTTAATAAATCATATACCATAAAGTATAATAATAAGAAAATATAAACCATAATAATAGTAACATAAGTTTATTATGAGGGCCTGTAGCCTAGCCTGGATAGGGCGCGGGACTTCTAATCCCGAGGCCGTGGGTTCAACTCCCACCAGGTCCGCTCTTAATTGTTTCATAGCTTTTTTTATTGAAAATTTTATTTCAGATTTTATTATAATATGATAATATTTTAGATATGGGTTTGTAGCCTAGCCTGGATAGGGCATCAGACTCCTAATCTGAAGATCGGGGGTTCGAATCCCCCCAAATCCGTATTAAAATATTAAGTTAAAATAAATATTAGAAAAAAAGAGACTATTTTTTATATAAAATTAAGTTAAAAAGAGAAATTGTTATTAGAACATACTTATTCTATTGAACGTCCTAATATGTGACCTATTAATGTGATTATAATCATTGCAACTATAATTATAGCTACTATTGGTACAAAATCCATAATACTTACCTCAATTTTTATTAAATCCTTAAAGTTTATAATTAAATATTTAATTTAAATAGTATATATTTTTTTTTAAAATAAAATTATATAAAAACTATTAAAAAAAAGGTTTATGAGAAAATAAATCTCAACCATTTTATAATTTGACTTCTTTTGTCTTAATTGTCTTATAATGTATAACTACCTAAAAATAATAAGATTAAAAAAATCTTAATGATCTCCTACATCTGGTCCTTTAGGATCTCCATTAGCATCAATAATATACCAGTTACCATAGTCATTACTTTGTTTATTAATGTTAACGAAGAGTGTTCCTACAAATGACCTGTCTTCAGATTTATATACGTCAACTTTATATAATCCATCATTAGTTACTGAACATGAACTTTTATCAGCAGTAATTCCAAATGAAAAGCTACTTTGTGCTTTTTGAATAATTGAATCAATTTCTGACCAAGTACCATCATCAACAGTTGATGAAGGAGTATTTGAATCTGGAGTAGTTCCAGGGTTTGATTCACCAGAACCACCACCATTTGGTTGACCATCTCCAGAACCACCACCATTTGGTGAAGAACTAGGATTAGAGTCACCAGATGAACTACCACCGTTTGATTGACCATCTCCAGAATTTCCACCATTTGATGATGAAGGATTAGAATCACCTGATGATCCACCATTACCTGTAGCAGTTACTGTTACTGGATTTTCTGCATTGATTATTCCACTTTGTGAAGCTGAACCAGCTTGTGAAGAACTACTTTGCTCTTGTTGTGCTTGAGCTTGTGCTTGAGCTTGTGCATTCGCTTCATCTTTAGCTTGTTGTGCTTGAGCTTGTGCTTGAGCTTGTTGTTTAGCTTGTTCATCTGCTTGAGCTTTAGCTTGTTGTTGACTTTCTTCTGGTGCAGTTAGTACCTCTGTTACTGGTGTTTGTTCAGTTTCTACACTAGCAAGAGGGTTTAATATTTCTTGACCAGGATTTATTTGATAGGTAGCTGCTACAATTCCTATAAGAGCTACGATTAAGACAGACAATATAATTTTATTATCCATCATTTCACCTTATTTGTTATTTGTTAGCAGAACTCTATTTGTCAAATAATTGTCTATTATCTAACTATTTATAATATATTATATATTAATAGTTAGTATATAATATTAATCATATTTATTAAATTCAGGTATTGCTTTAGTTTTGGTTATGTCTGTGATGATTGTTCTAGTTTTATGTTTTTCTGGGTTTTCTACTTGACTTAGTAGTTCTTCTGCGTATTTTAGTGCATTTTTGTATTTGGTGATTGCTGTTTTTAAATCATCTATTGCATCTGGGTCTCCCATGTATAATCTTTCTTCGATATTAAATAATTCTGTGAATTCTTCTCCCATCATGTGCATATTGATAGAATCCGGTTTTATGAAAATTTTGATTTCTATATCTTGTGTAATTTCATAATATTTTCTTGGTCTTCCCCTATCTATTTTTTGAAATGATGGATAAATTAATCCTAATTCTTCCATTGCTTTAAGATGACCAATTATTGCTTTTTGTCCTATATTTAATTGTTGTGATATTTGACTTACAAAGCGTGGTTCTTCAGTTAATAATGCTAAGATATCACGTCTTGTTTTACATCCAATCACATCAAGAACAGCTTCTAAATCCATATTACCACCTTTGACTTTTTTTGAATTTTCTATATAATATTATATTGACTACATTATATAAATATTACCTTAGGTTACTAAAATACCGTTAACTTTAAATACTCATAAATTTAATCTATAATTAACAAAAAATACTTTTATAACTTAGGGTTACTATAATAGTTTAAGCCCTTAAATCTAATAAATTAATAAAAATAATAAGGGTGAATAAATGAACGATGAAGAAAAAATAAAAAAAGAAGAAATAGAAGAAACAGAAACAGAAGAAACAACCAAAAATAACAAAGAAGAAACAAAAGAAGAAACAGAAGAAGA
>CAMNFZ010000045.1 GCA_946537725.1 uncultured Methanosphaera sp. | reverse complement strand
TTAAATATTCTGTTATTTTTTCCCGTTTATTTTTTTCTTCAGGTTTAATAAGTTCTTTCAATAAAATTGTCATTAGTTTTCACCTCTTCTGAACAATTTAATTCCAATATTTACATCATGATGTAACTGAGAATCCCCAAGTTCAACTTTGAATACTTTATACATATAATCCCCACCAAGTAAATCTTCCATTTCCCCCTGGTATACACTTAACTCATTGATCGGTACAACTTGACCATCTGTTCAATATATACTTCAAAATGTTTATGACCAAATGTATTATTACCGTTTATTTCTGTGAAAGAAAATGAGGTATTATCTTTCCATTCACCTATTAAGTCTTCTTCAGGCACGTTTTCCAAATCAATATTACCCTTTAATATGTCTTCTATTTGATTTAATATATTTGCGTCACTATCATATGTCTATTTTTATTCATTATCTTTGGTCTTTAACGAATCATGATAATTTGATAGTTATTTCAATAAATTCTGTTAAAATGTACATTCAGATAATTAACGAATGATAGTTAGTTAAAATAAATATAAAAGTACAAATACTTATTAAAACAAATAATAATATAGATATTATCTCAGTTTTCATAATCACAATCTTTAACTACAAATATCTAACTTTATTTGGGTATTAGGTGTTCGATGGTTGAATGTTTAGAATAAAAAAGGTTGTGATACAAACACATACAAGGAAAAGTTCTTAAAACTTCAGTAGAAAAAGAATTGAGATTGTGGATATTATATACATATTAAATACAGTGATTATAATACTATCAATTATCACATACATATTCACTTATTGGTAGTATTCTAAAAGTATTCAAAAACTCATCTAATACCCATCATAATAATAATCTCTATAATGTTATCTCTAGTTTTCATAATATATAAACATTGTTTTATTAAACCAAAACTGTTTGTTTTCCATTGTTTTCTGTTTCCATTAACCGTTTTTCTGATATCTTGAAATAATTTTCATCCCGTTCTATTCCCATGAATTTTCTGTTCAGTTCCAGTGAAGCCACACAAGTAGTGCCACTTCCCATGAAACAATCCAATATTGTATCATTAGGGTTGGAGTGAATTTCAACCCAGTGTCTGATTAATGTTAATGGTTTTTCTGTAGGATGTTCCGTGACACCATAACTACTTTTGTTGGGGGTTTCAAGCCTATTTTTATTCGTTATCTTAGGTCTTTAACGAACATAAAATTGATTATTGCTGATAAAATCATAACTCCGATTAGACCTAAAATTATTATTTTGATGTCTTTAACTTGTGGAACTCTAAAAATCATTGACAGATTACCTTTCAAAGCATAAATTATAGGAATTAATGTTGCAAAACAGACTATTAAAGCTTTTTGGATATGAAATCCTTCTAGAGGAACAACAAATGGTGTTATGAATATGATTAAAAATCCTATAACTAATACTATAATCTTGGGAGTTGTAAGCTCTGGAATCCCGTTTAAAAAAGGGAGTATCACTTATTTTCAAATCCAAAAAAGAAAAAACAGCAATCAACCGATACAACAAATTATTAAACGATAAACGAATACCCAAGAAAATTAAAAAATTCCTAGAAAAAATCGAAGATATTTTGCCTAATCTCATAAACCATATAGAAGATGACGACATTCCAAGTACAAACAACAAAGTCGAAGGATTCTACAAAATAACACTACCTAAATGTAAAAAAAGAATCTACAGAACAATAAAAGGTATCAAACGTAGAATGCTGCTAAGTCAACTGCGATGGACACACCGACAAGTCCTAGGCCACACAGGATCACTAATTAAAATAAACCTTCTAACATTCTAAAAAAAAGAACAAACACTGCATCTTATAAAAAAAATATAACTTCAGAATAACCTATTAATAAAATAATAATCAATTTTAATAAATAACTTAATTTAATTGATAATCCACCAATAATTACACTATTTTTTTTGATGAAAATTAAAAACACAACGAGAAAACTAAAAACTTCACTGGAATTACGTCAAGATATCAGTAAGATTCTGAACACTGCCAGTACATAATTTTGGTCAAAACTCCATTTATTTAAACACTTTACAATTCTTCTTCAAATATTTAAAAAAAAAGATAAATATCTTCTAAAACATAGATTTATATATAATTTAAAGGAGGTGAAATAGGATGAAACGGAAAATGCTTTTTGTGTTTATAAGTCTCATATTCGTATGCTTATTGTCAACTTCCATTGTATGTGCTGCAGACAATACTACTCAAGCAGATGACACCAGTATTGATGATACTGACAGCAACGATGTTGATTCTTCAACTACAGTAAATACCAATAGCCCAGGTACTTTAACTGATTTTAGGAATGATTTAGTAGAAAATGATTGTAATATCAGCTTAAATCGTGATTATGAATTGATAGTTGGACCTGATTCAGGTTATGTGGATGAAGGTATTGTAATAAATAATTCAGATGTATTCATTGAAGGAAATAACCATACTATTAACCTTAATAGTTTATCACGCTTGTTTACTGCATATAACTCCAGCATTGTAATTAATAATTTAAATATTAGAAATACTGCTGGTCGTGCAATTCAGCTTCAAATCTCAAATTTAACAACAACCCACGTGAGTTTCCAAAACAATGACTTAGCAGAATCTAAAGCTGTTTTAGCACTTGGAAGTTTTTATAACAGTAGTTATGATTCATTTATAAATCTTAAGGATGAATGGGGTTCTGCAATACAAGCAGCATCCGGAAGTGAAATAATAATATCAAATGCAACCTTCAACATAACTCAAATGCAAACATGGGGTTCTATATATATCTCAGATTCTGGGGCAGTCATAGCCAACACCACATTTGCTGATATGAAATCCAAATATTCAACTGCTATTTATGGCTCCAACAGCATACTTCTAGTATCTAATTGTACTTTTATGAACTTAAATGCTAATGAGACTGCTGGTGCTATAGGAATTAAGGATTTTAATGATGCCGTTATAATTGAGAATTGTAAATTTATTAATATAACTTCTATTAAGAATGCAGGTGCATTATTTGCTGATGTAAATGGTATGTCAGGCCTTAAAGAAGGAAACGTATTAATACGGAATTCTACATTTGAGGATTGTGAATCTCTTTTTGGTGGAGCAATCCTACAGTTAGGTGGATCATTAATGATAGTTAATTCTACATTGACCAATAACTATGCTATCATAAATGGTGGAGGAGTTTATACTTCAAATACTGATTTGACTGTAATAAATTCTACATTTACTGATAATTGTGCTAATGAGGAAATTGAGGATTTCAATCAGGGTGGAGCAATCTACTTTGATAACGGAGAGTTAACAATTGAAAAATCAACATTTAAAGGTAATGATGCTTTAGAAGGTAGTGACATTTATCTTTATGATGCAGAATATACTATTTCTAACTCATACTTTGCAGGTAACATATCTTCAATGTTTGATGGAGAAGACACTGAACTTCAGAACAATACATTCCTTAAAGAAAACAAGTTCAATGATACTGATTATGTTTATGTATATCAATCAAATGGAAGTTCAATCAAATATAATCCAATAACACTTGATGAATCACTTGTTAATGCAACTTCATTTGACCTAAGAGATTATGGCCTTGTAACTCCTGTAAAAAATCAGGGAGATATGGGTTCTTGTTGGACATTTGGTGTGACAGGTGCACTTGAATCAGCATATCTGAAAGCATCAAATAAAACAGCAGTGCTTGATATATCTGAATCAAATATTCAGGATTCTGGATTGATGTATTACATCTTCGGTATGCAAAATACTCAAGAAGGTTCCTATAGGACAGTTGGTACATCATACATGCTAAGCTGGCTGGGTGTTACAACATCTGACGATAATACATATGATGAACTTGGAAAGATAAGTCCAATATATGATAATGGAACAAAATACCATGTTCATAATGTAGTATTTATGATGCCACGTCAAAACATAACAGATAACCAGAAATTCAAGGAAGCTTTAGTCAAATATGGAGCAGTTGGTGTAAGTGTACATGGAGCATCAAAAGATGAAGGTTTCAATGAAGATACAAATGCATCATACTATTATAATGAAACATTTGGTATTGGAACAGATCATTCAGTAACTCTAGTCGGATGGGATGACTCATACTCAAGAACAAACTTTGTCACGACACCACCAGGTGATGGTGCATGGATAATCAAAAACAGTTGGGGTGACGATTGGGCAGATAATGGATACTACTATGTATCATATTATGATACTGCATTTGGAACATCAAAACTTCCAGTGGCATTTATTATTGATGACAAGCATGACTATGAGAAAAACTATCAGTATGATATCATATCAAACATAGACTATAATCTTTATAAACAAAACGTCAGTTATGCAAATAGATATGTAAGTGTAGGAAAAGATTTGATATCCGCTGTAGGAACATACTTTAATGAAAGTGGAGTAAACTACAAAATTGAAGTCTATGTAAATGATGAATCAGCATATACTCAAAGTGGAGTATCAAAGTATATGGGATTTGAAACTATAAAATTAGATAAATTTGTAGGAGTAGATGAAAACGATACATTCATAGTTGAAATTAGTGCTGGTGCAGCTATACCTGTCTCTATAGGTTCAAGACAACATTATACCAATAACTCATCATTTATTGGATCCAATGGTAAATATGGTGATCTTTATTCTGATAATGAAATTGCCAGCATAAAAGTGTACACCATACCAGATAATTCATATATGGATATACGAAATTACCAGAATTTTGTACAGGTAACATACTTTGATGAAGAAGGAAATCCACTGACAAATGCTGATGTACGTGTTATATCAAATGGACTTGAATATACTCAAACAACTGATGAAAATGGAGTAGCATTATTCCAGTTATACCTACCTGGAGGACAACACATTGTAAGTGTGATAAATCCGGTAAGTGGTAAAGTGGAAAATATCCTACTAACAATACCATCAGAGTATAAAAAGCCATCAAACACATACAAAGCTATCAAAAAGGCTACTACAGTAAACATTGTTAAATCTTCAAATACCATTCCAAAAACATACAAAGTATCAGCTAATGACAAGATAGTCTTTGAAGGAAGATACTTCACAATACAGTCATTAAATGATATATTCGGCCAAAACTTCACTAATGGACATCTGGTTGTATACCTGGATGGTAAAGTAATATTCAATGGCACTGTAGGTGATGATTTATCAACTGTTATCTTTGAAATCATAGACAGCCTACTTGGAGGCCATGAGCTTAAGGTAGAATTTACCGTTGGTAATGATACACAAACATATGAACAAAACATTACCATAAACTAAACTCCCACTTTTTCTTTTCTTTTTGAGTGTTGGCATAAAGTCTGTTTTTTCACCAATGTCGTCAGGTTAAGCTTTTGATATGAAACAAAACACCACACGTGGAATAATAACCGACAAACACTCACACCAGGAGACTACACAATAAACGTAGAAACCCAGAAACAGAAGACTACAAAGCATCACAAACCACAATAGACTTCACAGTAGAAATAGATAAAGACAAGAAAATAGCCGAACTAGAAGACAGAATAGAAAACCTACAGAAAAACTTGATGAAACACAACAAACAATAGAAACACTAAACAACACAATAAAAGAACTCACCAAACCACCACTAAATACAACAATCACAATCCAACCAATAAAATCAAGCATAGGAAGCATAACAAAAATCACAGCAAACATAAAAGATGAAAACGGAAATAAAGTAACCGGCGGAAAAGCAATATTCAAAATAAATGGTATAACACTAAAAGACAAAACAGGAAACACACTATACGCACAGGTAAAAGATGGAATAGCAAACATAAACTATAAAGTACAAAACGTATGGATAAAAAACACCACATACATAGAAACAGTATACAGCGGAACAACAAACTACACATCAAGCAGAACCAAACAAACAGAAATACTGAACATTACACAAGAAAAAGCAAACATAACACTAGATCCTACAACCATAACAGCCAAAGCAGGACAAACAATCACACTAAGAGCAAAAGTGCTGGATGCCAACAGTGATTGTATAAACAATGACAAAGTAATATTCAAACTACGGCATAACACTAAAAGACAACAAACAAAACCCAATACAAGTACAAGTAATAGACGGCCAAGCAACACTAGAATACACCATACCACCAACATACACGGCAAAAACATACACATTAACCGCAGTAATCGGAGGAAACTACTATCAACGTACAGAAACAAACGGAACACTCACACTAGAGAAAAAAGCAGCACTAATTACACCAGACAGTATAAGCACCAAGAACAAGAAAACCACAGTAAAAGCAACAATCACTGATGAAACAGAAGAACTATTAGTATCAAACACAAAATTAGTATTCAAAGCAAACGGTAAAACCATATTAAACAACATAACAAGCAATAAGGGTAAAATAGACATAACATTCAACAATACACTAAAATCAGGACTCTATGAATTATTAATAATCAGTGGAGAAAACGGAATATACAAATCCGGAAAAATGACAACAGTATTAAAAGTATAATCAGATATTATTGAATAATATACAGATGAGGAGATAAGTGAATCTCTTCATATCTATTTTTACTATATTAAATATTCACTGTAATCTAATATTAGATAATGACTACATTAATTGAACATATTGTCATTGCTTTATTATTGAACTTCACATCCTGTTTTTCTGAAAAAGATGTTGCCAATATTTTGTAAAAACTCGTTTTCTGTTATAATTATGTCAAGAGATTATTCAAAGAGCAGTGTATTATTAATAATACGAAAAAAAAGTAGGCATAAAAGAATTATCTTTTACGTCTTATAATATAGATTGAAGTTAAACATACCAATACTAATAATGCAATTAATATTAGGTTTCCATTTTGATTTGAATTAATAAACTGACTTGTATTGTTTTGAACTTCATTATTTGAAGGTAGTTTCTGGTTTTGTTCAGGTTCAGTTGTATTGGTGCTGTTATTAGTTGTGTTTTCATTTTGTGTGTAATATACATTTCCACTATACCATATAATAGGGATAGTGTTAATTTTGTTTATTTTATATTGTGCTTTATCTTTAACTGGGTCTGAAGGGATTGTATTTACTTTATTAATCTCCACATTTACAGTAGTGCTTGATGGATTATAAATGCCATCACTGAGATATGTGATAATACCAGTATAATTACCATTATTTAAGTTTATGTTTTTAAATGTGACTGTGCTGTTAAATATTGAACCAGTATAATTAGTTCCATTGACTGTTAAGATAGCAGTACCGTTTGTTACTGGATTTCCATTTTCATCAGTTATATTTACTTTGACATTAGTCATTTCATCAGATAAGATAGAAACATCAGCAGCAGTAATATTAGTATTAAATTTAGGAAGTGCATATGCTTTTAGGACAGCTATAAAATAAACTTTAGAAAGATCTTCCCATTCTTTTTTGTCATCACTTACAAAAGATTTACCTTTTTGTGGATGAATTCTAAGATCATGAACAACACATGCTGTGTTTTCAAAGGTAATTTTAAATACATCTCCTTTTTTAATTGGAACAACTTTATCCAATTTAATTGTTTCATATCCACTTATTTTGCTTATTCCTCTTTGAGTATATACATCAACATCGTTTACTGTTATTGTAAATTCATATTCTCTGCCACTTTCATTGAATACTGTTCCAACAGCACCAATAAGTTCATCCTCATCAGCCGTGAAGATACTGGCATAATATTTACTTTCTGGAATCCATTTGGAATCTCCACCAACATCATGCTGGTAAATCCTGGTATATTGATCATTGTTAATTATATAACAGACGCTCTCCTTGTCTGCAAATGATGTGTCATAATAGGATAGGTAGAAGTATCCTTCATCACCCCAATCAGTTCCCCAACTGTTTTTAACTATCCATGCACCGTCACCTTCGGGAGTTTTTAGGAAATTATATCTGGAATAATTATCATCCCATCCCACGATACAAATCCTATGAGTTGACTCCTGTTTGTCATAACAATATTGTGCACTACTTGATTTGTTGAAATATTTGCTTTCATCAAAGTTTGCACAATGACTGGCTGCTACAGCACCATAATTGATTAAAGCATTTTTGATTAAATTCTTATCTGTAGCATTTTTTATTGGAGGAATAATAACCACATTTTGAATATGAATGTCTTCAGGAGTTATGAACAATGAGGATATCTTACCTAGTTCATCATAACCATCATATTCATCAGGGAAAACTCCAAGCCAATCAATTAAATAGGCAACAGCGGAAAATGCATTTCCTCCTTCTTTAATAGTGTCTACACCATATTTTGAATATTGAAGCATTGAATTTTGCATATTATTTACGGATAGGGAATACGTATTATTTGTATATCTAAGCAATGATGATTCCAGTGCTGCCATGTTTCCAAATGCCCAGCAGGATCCCATGAAACCCTGATTTTTAACAGGAGTAATCCATCCATATTTTCTCAAATCAAATTCCTCAGGCATCTTATCAAATAAGAGAGTGTTGTTGATTATTGTAAATGATTTTATCTTATTTTCAAAATTATAGAAATCATTTGTATTATTGAATGATTTAACATCTGATGTGTAATTGTTATCAGATTCATCATCCACTTTTCCATATACTGTGCATATACTCATCCCATCAGAGGGATTGTTGAAGTAATTTCCAATTAAGCTTAAAGTAGTATCATATCCATAAACTGCTGATCCTTCAGAACCAGTATTGTTTACAAAATCATTTCCTTTAAGGAGTACCTCACCCTCATCAAAATAACATGCACCACCATAGGATATGTCATCCATTAGGCTGTTGGATTTAAATTTGGAATTAAAAATCTCAACATCAGTATAACTTGTGTAAATTGCACCACCCTCATAATTTGCAGTGTTGGATGTGAAATTTGTATTGTTAATAACTAGATTTCCATCTAATTGAAGGATAACTCCTCCAAAATCAGAAAAACAGTTATTGAATGATGTATTATTAATGTTTACATCACTTCTGAAAACAGAATCTCCACCAAAACTATCTGTAAAAATGGCACCACCATTGTTTTGACTAGATACATTGTCAAATTCACAGTTAGTAATTATTAAATTTGAAATAATTTTTGCTCCAATTGCACCAGCAGTTTTATAAGCATATAAGTTTTTGAATTTGGAATTATTAATTATTAATTCCCCATCATTCCTGAAAAAGATTGCTGCAGCATATTTTGAAGTAGTATTTAAGAAATGGGAATTGTCAACAGTTAACCTTGAGTTTTCCAAATAAATTTGACCTTTAATAATTTTATCGCTACTGCTGATAAATGTTGAATTGACAACATAAACCGTGGAACTAATAGAAGTGATTGAAGCACCATTTTCTCCGCCATTATCAATGAATTTACAGTTATTAATGTTTAATGTAATATTATTAGAATAAATGGCTCCACCATCATATGTTTTGTTATCTCCAATACAATTTATGAATGTAACATTGTTTAATGTTAATCTTGAATTAACACTAATTGCTGAACCATACCCATAAAAAGCATTTTTAATAATTAAATTATTTATTTCAACATTTTTTCCAGTTATATCAAATGCTCTGGCTTGATTGTTACAGTCTATTACATGATTATTTCCATTAATTATAAAATTATTCTTAGTTATATTGATTCCACTAGAATAATCTTTATCAACTTCATTATTGAATTTATAATCATTTTCCAATGTATAACTTGATTTTTCAGCCGTAATTTCCTCTTGAAGATTATTGTATGTTTTATCACCAACGTCTTCTAAATTATCAAAATCTACAGTGTCATTTAAATCCGCAGCTGATACTGCAGTGAATGAAATAAAAGAAACTACAACTATCAAAAAATACAATATTAATTTTTCATTTTTCATAGTTATCCTCTAAATGTATAATGTAATGTATTTATCTTCAATAAAATATTTAAATTTTAGGAATTCTTTAAAGTCAAATTTCATTCGTTATCTTAAGTATATTTTTATTCGTTATCTTTGGTCTTTAACGAACAAACAGAACACATCGCAAGTTTGAAAATATTAATAACTATGTAACTCAAAAACAAGTAAACAATATATACAACAAAATTAAAGATCAATTCCCCGAAGAATTTTCTGAACAGGCAATCAAAGAAATAATAAGAATACAACAAGCATTCAAAAGAGACGCTAACGAACATAGTTGTGTACTAAATTTCAATACTGGAAAAATATCCAACACACGTGATGGAGATAAAAGCACAGTCCCAATAAGTTATTCGGGAATAGAGAACATGCATAATTTAGCATCAATTCATAATCATCCTGCTCATGGATTTAATGCCCCAAGTGATGTGGACATAGATAATATGTTACATAACTCACAGGAAAAATACAGTATAGTATTAAGTGAAAACAAAATATGGATAATAAAAAACAAATATTATAACATTGATTTGCATGATAAAAATAATTATCATCTATGTGTTGACTGTTTAAATATTGTTGAAAATGTTGGAATTATCTTTGATAACAATCAAGTTAATGATTTAACTGATCTTAAATCTATTGAAACTATAAATAGTAATGTGGATAAAGAAATAAATAATATATTAAAATATTATGGGTATGATTCTTGGAGAATAAATATTTAATAGGGGGTAATTCTGATGCCTAGTGTAAGTATTATTCGTTCGGATAAGCCTAAAGGGCCTGCGGATATAAACTATTTAAGACGTGTGAAACAAAGGGAACGAACAGATTTTGAAGCGAATATATTAAAAAAATACAAAAAAGAGTATCCTGTACAAGGATCATTAGAACTTAAAGAAAAAGTTAATATGGAATATTGTGAAAAGTTAGGAATTACTATTGAACAATTCATACATAAATTGGAAATTTTTTATGGAATGGTTGAGGATGATGAGCGTGAGTGGCGTGAACAAAAATACGGAAAACAAGACTAATGTAAAACATCATAAAACATAAAAGGAGAAATTGTACTGTTGACATAGTATGTAAAGGGGGAGTTCAAGTGAATAATATAAAACCTCATAAATTTTTAGAAGATACACCCGATAATGGAACAGTTACACTTCCACGTAACCTTGTAGTCTATTTTTATTCGTTATCTTTGGTCTTTAACGAACTCTTATTATTTTTCTTTA
>CAMNFZ010000044.1 GCA_946537725.1 uncultured Methanosphaera sp. | reverse complement strand
TCATCTTTATATTTATTGTATATGTCTGTTAATTCATTGTATTGTGGTGTGAATCCACATTCTGTAGCTGAATTAACTATTAATAATACTTTTCCTTCATATTGTGATAGTGATACATCATTTCCTTCTGTATCTTTAACTGTATAATCATATATTGACATTTATTTATTCTCCATTTATTTTATACTATTAGATTTAGTATCATATTATTAAAGTTTTATTAGTGCACTCTTTTTTTAATAGATAATAAGTCATATATCAAAAAATGCAATAAATAAAGCATTTAAAGTGGTTTTAATTAAATATTTTTTATAAATCTCAAAATATTTAAGATAAAATCTATTTTGATTGATGATTTAACCTTATTATATAACATAGTTATGATTGTTTATTCATATTTTTTTATAAAATTTTAATTTTACTTAATTTTTGATATAACATAATATTAATACTTTAAATTACAATTGTTTAGTTTTAATCATTGAAAAAATAAAATTAAACAATATCCATGTAAAAAATAAAACAATGTTAAAAAACATCTATTTTATGTAAAACGATTTTTAAATAGTTTAATTACTATTTAACCATCAAATATTAACGATAAATTTATATAAAAGAAATATAGAAGTTTTAAATGTAAATAAGATATTAAAATATTTTAAACAATTTACGAGGTGGATAGAAATGGAACTAAACTATAAAAAAAATCTAGAAAATGTATTAAATGGTAAACAAGTAGACATCACACCAGCCATAACAGTAACCCAATCAGGAATACTAGATGCTATGGAATTAACCGGAACATCATGGCCAAAAGCACACCAAGATCCGGAACAAATGGCAACACTAGGAGCATCACTCCATGAACTAGCAGGACTGGAAGATGCAAAAATACCATTTTGCCTGGCAGTAGAAGCAGAATCAATGGGATGTGAAGTAGACCTGGGAAGTGGAGGTCGAACACCAGAAGTAGTAAAATCACCATTCGACAACCCAAGAGAAATAGAAATACCAGACAACTTCGAAACATCAGGTAGGATACCAGTAATATGTGAAGCAGTAGAAATTCTTCATGAACGATATGACAATTTACCAGTATGTGTAGGAATAACGGGTCCATTCACAGTAGCAGGACATATGATAGGTGTAGAAAACATTCTTAAAATGATTAACACAGATTACTATGGAGTCGAAGCAGCAGTAGATGTAGCAACAGAAGCAGTAATAGCATATGTTAAAGTGTTAAATGAAGTTAAACCTGACATAATATGTGTAGCAGATCCAACAAGTAGTGGTGACTTATTAAGTCCATTAGACTTCCAACAAATATCCCGTCCACCATTAGAAGATGTGGAAGAAGTTATGAAATCACAAAATGTATTACACATATGTGGACACACAGCAAATATGCTTGAAGACATGTTGTCCTGTGGATATAATGGAATAAGTATAGAAGAAGCAGTTGATATGAGATTTGCTCAGGAAGTTAAAGAAAGCCTTGGAAACAAATGTCAAGTATGTGGAAACATATCAACAAGTAAAACATTATTCCGAGGAAAACCTGAAGAAGTTAGAACCGAAGTTTTAGAAGCTCTTGAAAAAGGTGTTGATGTGCTTGCCCCTAGTTGTGGTATTGCAGCATCAAGTCCACTTGTTAATATACAAGCAATGGTTAATGCGAGAAATGAATTTTTTGGTATTGAATAATTAATTCAATATCATCCAATCTCTTTTTTTAGATTCCTTGAAAATATTTTATAAAAAAAAGTTTAATTGAAGTGACCAATATCAGTCACTTACATCATAATCATCAACTATAATAAATTGATATTCCGGATATTTATCATTAAGTTTAGTTAAAATTTGTTCTTTTATTTCATCACGATTTGCATTAAAATCAACAATCAAATCAAAACTTACTATTTTTTTATCACCATATACATAGAAGCCATGCATTTGAAGAACTTCATCATATTGACTTAACAAACCTTCAAGATAAGACCTTATATCCGAATACTCCTCATCAGAATCATTAGTAGCATAAACACCAATAGTCAACACAATACCAAATTCCTGATAAATTGCCTGCCTAATTCTAAAAGACAAGGAATGAATATCCCTGGCCGTTAAATTGTCATCAATCTCAATATGAACAGAACCCATAGTATTTTCAGGACCATAATTATGCAAATCAAGATCATATGCTCCATGAACACCATCAAATGATTCCACTTTATCCTTAATCTTATGAGACAACTCGGAATCAACACGGGCCCCAATCATACTATTAACAGTCTCCTGTAACATTTCAATACTTGCCTTAATAATAACAAATGAAATTATTAAACCAAGAATTCCCTCTAAACTAATATGCCATATTAAACTGATAATAGCAGCAACAAGCGTTGATAAGGAAAGAATTGAATCAAAAAATGCATCACTACCAGAAGCAACCAGTGCCTGTGAATTAATACTCTCACCAACACCTTTAACATAACGTCCTAAAACAAACTTAACAATAACTGCCACAGCAACAATAACTAATGAAATTGTAGTATAACTGGTTACGTCAGGAGCAAATATTTTAGGAAATGATTCCTGTAAGGAAGTAATACCTGCCCATAAAACAATTACTGCAATAATTACAGATGAAAAATATTCTATTCTACCATAACCATGAGGATGATTTTTATCAGGTGGACGATTAGCTAATTTTGCACCAATAATAGTAATTATAGAACTTAATGCATCTGTAAGTTATTAACTGCATCCAATGTAATAGCAATAGAATTTACTAAAATACCAATAGTTGCCTTAAAGGCTACGAGTATCAAGTTAACAACTATGCCAACAATACTTGTTTGAATAATCTTTTTCTGTCTATCCATAAGTTCACCTATAATAATACATTTATTAAGTAAAAGTATTATAATTTGTAGATGAAGTAAGCATTCCTTTGACGAATCTCAAGATGAATGATACAACCTATTTCTTATTTTAACAGTTCATCAATTACTTCTTCCACATCTGCACCGACAGGAATATAACGATTTAAGAAATCATTAGGTAAATCATAATCAGCCAGTTTCTCCGGAGGAACTAACCTATAAGTGTTATGTATACTGACAGCTACCTCCAGATAATCCTTATTGAAACGTACCAAGTTCCATTTTGGTAGTTTGTATGTGAATGATTCAAATGGAAATCTTATAATTGCAGGAGTATTATATCCAATACCAAATTCCAATAGTAATGTTCTTGAATCCTTTGCATTATTAATAAATTCCTGATATGCCCTATTTTGTAAATGCCAATGCTCGTCTTCCACAAAATAATTATCTACCCTGAGATTTGTCTCCAATGGTTCTCCACATACTGGACAGTATGGAACTAATTCGGTTGGTATTTTTAATTCTTCATCAGTACTTTCAACCATCTGCTCTACCATTTCCGTGTTGTCATATAACTTGTCATGGCAAGCTTTGCTGCATTGAAGGTACTTGTAACTTCCCTGTGTTGCATAGACCTTGTTTGATGGAAAACCTGATTTAACGAATTGGTCGTCTACATTTGTTGTTATTACAAAGTATTCCTTGTCTTTTACCAGTTCGTATATTTTCTCATATAATGGTAATCCGTTTACCATGTTTTCGTTGACGTATATCTGTTTTGCCCAGTAACCCCATTTTTCTTCTAATGTTTCAAAAGGATAAAATCCTCCCGTGTACATGTCTGTCATGTTATATTTCTTCTTGTATTCACTGAAATATTTTTCAAATCTTTCTCCAGAATAAGTTAATCCTGCGGCTGTTGATAATCCAGCTCCTGCACCTATGATTATGTATTCTGAATTTTCTATTAGTTGTTTAATTTCTTTGATACGTTCTGATAGTGTTTTCATAAACATTTTTATCATCCTCAGAGTAGACATTGAATACTATTTTATCAAATGAATCATCATTTTCCAGGAATTCATCTACTGTTTTTATTGCTATTTGGCTTGCCAATGTTTTTGGGAATCTGAATTCTCCCGTGGATATACAACAGAATGCCACTGTTTTTATGTTGTTTTGTTTTGCTTGTTTTAGTGTGTTTATGTAACAGTTTGCCAGTTGATGTTCTTGTTTTTGTGTAACTGTTCCTGTTATTATGGGGCCTACTGTGTGTATTACGTGTTCTGCTTTCAGGTTGTGTCCTTTTGTTGTGAATGCTTCTCCTGTGGGCAGGTTATAATTGATTGTTTTCATGTGTTCGTCACATTCTAGTCTTAGTCTTATTCCGGCGTATGTGTTTATCTGGTTGTCTATGCAGTTGTGGCATGGTACAAAGCATCCCAGTCCCTGAGAGTTTGCTGCATTTACTATTGCTCCTATTTGTAGTGAGGTTATGTCTCCCTGCCATAATGCTATTTTGTTTTTGTTTTCTATGTTGCTGTCAGGGTGTGTGGCTATTAGTGTTTTTATGTCTTCTATTTTTGTTATGTTTTTATTGGTTTCTATGTATTCCTGTAGTAGCTGATCTTCTTTTTCCAGGTATTCCTGTGTTATTGCTTTTGCTGGTCTTATGTTTACCAGGCTTCTGTAGATTGTGAATGCTTCGTTAAATGTTGTTGGTTTTTTATTTATTTTCAGGTTAGAATTTTCTTTTAGTAAGTAATTTATCAGGTAATTTATTGTTGTCATATTAATCATCTTAAAAAAAAAAATATTTGAAAAAAAAAAGTATTTAAGGTTAAAGTAACTGTTTGGTAACTTATAGTAGTGATAACCAGTTTTGTATTATTTCTTCGTTATCATCCATTAGTTGTCGAACTTTTTTGAAGTATGTTCCATCGTTTAATTCTTTGTCATTTGCTCTTTTGTTTACACAATCGTATTTTAGGTTGTCTTCTCGTAGTGGTAGGCTTATCATGTTGTAGTTGTTGATTTTTTCTTCGTCCACATTGTCTTCGTCATAGTTGTTTTCTACATCATCTGATGCTAATCCCACTACTGCACATAGTTCTAAGTCATATATTAGTGACATTTTGTTGTAGCATTTTAGTCCGATTGTGTCGAATTCTTCACGTAGTGTTCCTTTTTTCACTTCTTCTACTGAAAACATTGGCACAAGGAAAGGTATTCTTGAAATTAAAAATCTGTCATCAAAAACACGTGCTAATCTAAATTTGATTAATGATTCTGCCATGTCTTTTGTAGGATATTCAAGGAAGATACTGGATTCAAAAAGTGTTGAGGCTTCATCTATCTCTTCGGTTAAATAAACTTTATCCCTGTATTCCGGCAGCACATAGAAATACTGCATAACCAGTGCATCCTTATTAATACTTGTATTCTTAAAGGTTGTGAAACCTACAACTTCATTATCATAAACTACATCCTTATAGAAAAAACAGGAATCCCCAGGGGCAATATAGTAATCTTCTTCCTTTAATGCCCTGTACAAATAAATGTAATTCTCTTTTACTAAATCTAATATAGGTAATGTGAAAATTTTTCCATCCTCATCAGTCCTATAATTATAAACATTACCTAAACCGTTAGGTCTTTTAACTTTTTTATTCGGATTCACCATAAATAAACATAACTCCCAAAGTATTATAATTAATTAAAAATTAATGACTAATTATAGAATAATAGTTACATAGCCATCTCTAAATAATAATATATAATTACAAACTAAAAAAGATTTTTAGAAAAAAATAGTAAAAAATAGTAAAAAAATGTTGATATTAGAAATCAACTTTTTCTCCCAAAGCTCTAAGTCCAAAATACATCACTATTACACCAACAGGTATTAAAACATACCATGGATACCAAAACCTGCAGGAATATAACCGACAAATATTGAAATTACTGCTACAAAGATAGCATAATAAATTTGTGTATTCACGTGATCAATATGATTACAGCTAGAACCCATAGCAGATAATATTGTTGTATCCGATATAGGTGAACAATGGTCACCAAATATAGAACCTGTTAAAACACCACTTATACATACTATGGTGAAATTCATGTCACCCGTACTCACAGCCCATGCAAGAGGAATAGCCAATGGCATGAGAATACTCATAGTACCATATGCAGAACCTGTTGCGAATGATATTAAAGCACTTAAAAGGAATATTAATGTAGGAACTATAAACATTGGCAAGGCATTTTTTAAAACTGAAACAAGATAAGTTGCAGTTCCCACCTCACTTACAACACTACCTAATGACCATGCCAGTAGTAAGATTACTCCAGTCACTACTATTGCTTTCATACCACCGATCCATTCATCTATTGCTTCTTCAATACTTAATATTTTTTCTCCGACAGCAATGAGAATTGCAACAATGGATGCAAGTAATGCTGATTGGAAAAGCGCAATTGAAGCATCAGAATAAGATAATGCCTGTAATATTCCATTGAATGAAAATGGTGAAGTTTTCATAATATGTATTAGATTCTGATCTGTTCCTGCAAGTATTGTAGTATATCCACTGTAATAAAATGCAATTAATGCCGTGACAACAAGGGTCAATATAGGAATAATGGCCGTCCAGACAGAATACTCTATACCCTGTACCGGCTGAACTTCTTCAAAATTGGAAGAATCAACAACATCTGATTCATCATTTTTACGTTTACGTGCCCTTTGTTCGGCTTTCTTCATAGGTCCAAATTCATATAATGTTAATGATGAAATTACTACAAATATCAGTATGAAAATATTATAGAACCTGAACGGAATTGTTTGAAGAAATACTCCGAAACCTGTTATATTATTCAATCCTATTGAAGTAAAGGCATCTGCTATTAAAGTAATTTCCAGACCAATCCATGTTGAAATAATAGATATACCTGCAACCGGTGCTGCAGTGGAGTCTATGATGAATGATAATTTTTCTCGTGACACTTTAAGTTTATCCATTACAGGTCTCATAATTGGACCAACGATTAATGAATTTGCATAATCATCAAAGAATACGCACATACCCAATGCCCATGTTAATAATTGTGCTTTTCTGGGAGTGTTTGCTTTTTTTGCAAAAGCTTCACCTAATGCCTTTGTTCCACCCATTTTCGTAATTAACTGTATTATTCCACCAATGAGTAGACATTGAAGGACAATTGCAGCATTCCATGGGTCAGCCATTGACTTCATTACCTCAGAAGATAGATGAATGAATGCCTGAATACTTGTTGAAACAATATTCATATCATTGACATTTAACATGAATTCTCCTATAAAAACACCAATAAATAATGATAAAATAGTTTGTTTCGTGATAAATGCCAATATTATTGCTACCAAGGGTGGTATTAATGTTAGTATACCGAATCTTACAGAATTTTCTGCACTCTGTGGTAATTCCAATATAAATAATGAAAATATGAATAGGAGTATTATTGTAACAAATGATATTAGTCCCAGTTTTGTATTAGAATTCAAGATAACCACATATATAATTTTTTTTATAAAAAAGAATTACTATTAATTCAAATAATAATATATTAGCCTTTTAAATATAAAACAATATCCAATAAAATATTTATTAAAAAATAAAAGTGTGAATATGGAAAAAAATATTTATATTCAACTAATCTTTTCACATATTATTTCCACAACATCATCCTTTATTTCATCCGTAAATCTGTGTTCTCCTTCTTCATAGATATAAACTACTGAGTTTTCATATTCCTTATCTGCTTCAACAATATATTCAATAGGTACTCTTTTATCCTCCACACCATGAAATATTAGTACATTACCCTTGTATTCTTTTATGTCTTCAAACATGTTGATTTTAAGTGCTGAGTCAATATATTTTTCTCCCAGATACTCCGGCATTAATCTTAAAACATTCTTTTCTCTTGGATTGTCACATTCTTTCATGTCATCAGGTATTACATATGCCGGTGCAAATAGGAATAATCCCTTTATATCATTTCGTGTTGGTGCTACAAGACTGCTTATTAATCCTCCCTGACTGTGTCCTCCAAGGTAGATGTTGTTTTCATCTATTTCAGGTTCCTGTTTTATAGAATCAATTACCATGTTAAGATCTTCTATTTCTGTGTCTATTGTCATGTCACTTATTTTTCCGTCACTTTGACAGTCATATCCTCCACCACGATAGTCGAATATGAATGTGGCAACTTCCTTATCATATAACTTCTCGGCATATGGTATCATATATGTATAGTTTAATGATAGACCATGAGATAATATGATTATCTTCTGTTTTTCTTCCTTTTCTGGAAGATATAATTTTCCCCTTATTTTCTGTCCTTGTATTTCATATGTTTTATCTATTATCATGTGCTCACCTAACATTATTATATTATTTCTTTTAACAAGGAAATATTAATTTTGACAAATAATATGAAAATAAAAATATACACCCATCCACATCCTCAAAAATCATTAACTGAATAATAATACATGAAAAGCATAAAATATATACAATATTATTAAATAACTACCATAACCAATATAATATTACTAAATAATTATAATAAGATTTTAATAATTATTTACGGGAATTTCTAAATAAGTATAATGAATTATTTTAGGAGTTTGAAGCATTATGTCAAAAAATAGAAGAATTATTGGACTAATCATTGTGATAGTGGTTTTTTTACTGATTATTTTCACATTATATGGTATGTCCGATAAAGATGATGAAACAGTTAAGATTGGATATTTACCATCAGATCATGATGCAGCATTATTTGTCGCAAACTCCACAGGAATGTTTAAAGATGCAAAAATTAATGTGGAGTTATATGAATATAATAATGGTGGAGATTTGATGAGTGCAATGGCCAGTGGTGAATTAGATGTTGGCTATGTTGGAATAACACCAGTAATACATTCCATGTCTAAAGGAGTACCTGTAAGAATTGTTGCAGGAGCACAAAATGAGGGAAGTGGTTTAGTATCCCATAGTCCATCAGTTAAGTCAATCACTGATTTAAAAGGTAAAGTTGTAGCTACACCCGGTGAATCATCAATACAAAATGTATTATTAAAATATGATTTGAAGAAAAACGGATTAAGTGCTTCTGATGTTCAAAGCCCTAGTATGAAAGTTTCTTCAATGAATGATGCATTAAAAACTGGAAGTATAGATGCAATGGTAACCTATGAACCTTATGTTACAATTTCCGAAAAAATAAATAATCAAAATCTAGTAGAATCTTCTTCAGAAATTTTATCAGACCATCCATGTTGTGTGGTAGTGATGAATGAAAAATTTTTATCAGGAAATTTTAACAAAGCCAAAAAGATTATAAAAATTCATGAAAACGCAACTGAGAAAATAATATCAAATCCCGAAGGAACGGTACAATATTTACCATCACATATTGTTCCTAATCCTGAACTTGAAAAAGAGAGTTTAAAACATATAAAATGGGTAAGTAATTTAAATGATACTTATAAGGAGAATATAAATAATTTCTTAAATATTGAAAAAGAATTGGGAATAATTAATGAAACATTAACACAAGACAAGTTATATGCTGAAAATTTAAATTAATATTTAAAGGTTTTAAAAATGAAATTTAGAAATGAATATAAAAAAGAGGCACTGATATTACCAATTATTTTTATAATAATTTGGTATTTAGTTTGTGATTTATTCCACCTAGTTCCTAGTTTCATGTTTCCTGGACCGGCAGAGGTTCTGAATTCACTTAGCAACTTAATTGTTTCAGGCAAACTCTTTAAAGATATCTTTGATACTCTCTATAAAGTATTGTTTGGTATGTTACTAGCATCAGTGGTAGGTATAACATTAGGTATAATATTAGGTTGGTCTAAACGCTTAGAAACATTATGTAAATTAGTTATTAGTATTTTAAGACCTATCCCGCCAATTGCATGGATTCCTTTTTCAATACTATGGTTTGGTATTGGAGTAGGACCTGCAGTATTCATAATTTTCATGGGATGTGTTTTCCCAATACTAATTTCAACAATTGATGGAGTACATAGAACAGATCCCGTCTTAATAGAAGCAGCACAATCATTTGGAGCATCAAATTCACAGATGCTAACTGAAGTAATTGTACCATCAAGTGTACCATATATTGTATCAGGACTTAAAGTAGCAATAGGTGTTGCTTTAATGTGTACAATTTCTGGTGAGATGATTGGTTCCAGCTCAGGTATAGGATATATGATTTTAACATCAACAAGCCTATTTGACACAGGTTCAACAGTAGTTGGAATGTTAGTAATTGGTGTAATTGGTATAATCTTTGATTATATTTTTACAAAAATACAAGAAAGAATATTCTGGTAAGGTGAATAATAATGACATTTGAAATAGAAAATGTATCAAAAACTTTTGTATCAAAAGATAATAAAGAAGAAGTATATGCATTACAGGATATTAACCTTACTATTGAAACAGGAAAATTTGTATCTTTTGTTGGCCCATCAGGTTGTGGAAAAACTACCCTGTTACGTTTAATAGAAGGATTTGAAAACCCAACCGAAGGTACCATTAAAGATGATGGAGAAATAGTAACAGAACCTTCCAGCCATCGTGGTTTCATATTCCAGAACTATTCACTCTTTCCATGGTTAAATGTAATGGATAATGTAATGTTTGGATTAGAAATCAGGGAAAAACCTGCAAAAGAGAATGAAGAACGTGCAATGAAATATCTTGAAGCTGTAGGACTAAAAGATTCTGCAAAAAAATATCCTCATGAATTATCTGGAGGTATGAAACAAAGAGTTGCAATAATCAGGTCAATAATTAATGATTCTAAAAGTTTATTAATGGATGAAACATTCAGTGCTTTGGATGTGCAGACAAAACATAAACTACAAAAACAGATTCATGAAATTTGTCAACGAAAGAATAAGACCATACTCTTTGTTACACACGATATTGATGAAGCAGTATATCTGTCAGATTCAATTGTTGTTTTATCTAGAAGACCTGGAAGAATCAAGAAAATTGTTGATATAAAACTTGAACATCCACGTAATAGGGATGATCCAGAATTTAAAAAGTTAGTATCTGAAATTACTCAAGAAATTGCTGACTTAGAAGATGAATAATCTTCATCTAACCAATCCTTTTTTTTAATTAAATTAAAATTTTTTGATCTCCACCCCCAAAAAAAATATGTACTAACTTATTTCATAGTTAATCCCTTAAATCATCCTATTTTTAAATAAACTTACAATAATTCTTATTTCTTAATTCCATAAAAAGATATTAATTCTTAGATTGCTTAAAAAATAATCAGGTAAATGTTACAAAGTATAAAATGATAAAAAAAAACTAATTACATCAAAAAAAATAAGACACTTAAAAAAAAA
>CAMNFZ010000043.1 GCA_946537725.1 uncultured Methanosphaera sp. | reverse complement strand
TTTTGATAAAAAGTATTACTTTTCACACTTTATTCATATGATTTCTACAGAGCCAGGATATTATTAAAAAACTAATTATTGTTAATTGATTCATTTATTACTTATCAAGACCCCCTCATATTACTTATCAAGACCCGGTTTCCTTTAAATAAAAGAATTTACTAATAAATATTAGTGGATAAAAACCATCTGGATAAAAAAAAGGGGATATTACTATGGGACTGTTAGATGAAATAATGGAAAACGATAGCTCAGTATTCAAAAACCAGGACATATTTAACATAAACTACCTGCCAGAAATAATACAATGCAGAGACAAGGAATTAAAAAGCATACTAATCAATATAAAACCATTATTAACAAACAACAAAGTATTAAACACAATGATAATGGGAAACTCAAGCACAGGAAAAACAACAGTAATCCGACACGCATTACTAGAAATAGAAAACTACACGGACATAAAAACATGCTATATAAACTGTAACATACAAGATACAATAAGAAAATGCTACTTCCAAATATTTAAAGTACTATTTGAATTAGATCCAAGAAACAATGTAGCTACAGAAATACTGCAAGAACAAATAATGGAAAAATTAGAACAAGAACCATTAATACTAGTATTTGATGATTTAAATCACCTATCAATGAATGACTCAAACAAATTAATCAACGAATTCTTCAGAGCAAACGAATTTTATCATACAAACATGGCAATAATCATAATAGTAAACAATATACTATTCAAATACTCATTAGAAAAAAATGCACAAAGTATCCTACAATGTAATGAAATATTATTCAAAGATTACACAGAAGAAGAAATGTTTTCAATACTTAAAGCACGATGTGATAAAGGATTTAAACAAGGAGTAATAACTGACGAACAAATAAGAAAAATAAGTTTTATGGCAGCAAATCATTCAAGTTTACGATGGGGCTTAAGAATACTAAATACATTAGGCCTGAAAATCGAATCAGAAAATAGGGACAAAATAACAGACAAAGACATACAAAAATACGCTCTATAAAAAAAAGGTAATGGTGAAGATAAGAAAAAAATAATTATAACAACTTACGTAATTTCAATAATTTTCTAGGAGAAACTTTAATCATAGCCTTAAGTAAAGCCTTGGTTGAAAGCTTAGATATGTTCGCTTTGGCAATAGCACCAATATATTCATTCATGTCTTCATCATCCAAATTATAAATGAAATCACGAACATTTATTAACTTATTAAACTTCTTACCAATATTTTCATCAACATAATCAGAATATTCCTGTAAATTAGACTTGGAAACATCATTTTCCTTAATAGCCTTAGCAGCTATTCTACCTGCAATCATACCACTTTCAAGCCCTGTATCAATACCTCCACCAGTTATAGGACTAACACAACCAGCAGCATCACCTACAAGCATAAAATTATCATCAATAATTGTATCAAAAATACCACACAATGGATTTCCACCAACATTAACTTCAACAATCTGTCCATCACAAGTTTCAGGATTATTCTTCACAAAGTCATCCAAATACTCAAGAGCAGTCTTTTCACCCTTAACACCAGAAACATCAATACCTACATTTGCAGTATCATAACCCTTAGGGAAAATCCAAGCATAACCACCAGGTGCAACACTACCAAAGTAAAACTCAATAGTATCATTCTTCTCCATCTTAAGATTAGTCATCTCATACTGTGCACCAGATTCCATTTCAGCTAATGGAACTTTGGTATTAAGACCCATCCAATTAGCAACACGACCTTCAGGACCATCAGCTCCAATAACAAGCCGGGCCTTTATCTGAGAATACTTATTGTTAAAACTATTTATATCTACAATTAAAAAGTCACCATCACGTTTAATTCCGGTAGCTTCAGTTTTTACCATAACTTCAGCACCACTACGTATAGCATCCATAGTAACATGCTTATCAAAAACTTTACGCTCCAATATAATACCAGTAGCAGGTGTTTCTAAAGTTTCAGAAGTAAACCATGCACTAGTATTGTCCGGTGCAACAAGTTTAGCTCCATCAATATGACGAGCAATCCAACGTTCATCAGGTTCAATACCAACCTTTTCAAGAACTCCATCCATTATACCTTCACCACAACGTTTAGGAGTTCCAATCTCTGATTTTTTATCAATAATTAATGTCTTAACACCATTACGGCTAGCTTCACGAGCAGCAATACTCCCTGCAGGGCCGGCACCAATAATTAACACATCAACTTCTTTAATATTACTCATAAAAATTTTCCCTTAAAAATTTGTTATTATAATATATGATGTTCTTTGCTTATTATTTTTTACATAATTTATAGTTAAAGACATAAAGTCATTAGAACAATAATTAATTAGTTAAGATAATTATGAAAAACAGAACATACAATACAATAAAAATCAAAGATATAACCTTAGAATACTATGTGGAATACCGTAATGTTAAATATATACGTTATGAATTACGGGAGGGAAAATTGCGCTTAGTACTTCCTAAACGTAACAAGGAAGATGTTGAAAAATACATACATAAAAAAGATAAATGGTTATACAAGAAATTAAAACAATACTATGAGAAACTAGAAAAAAATAAAAGATTAACCAGCAATAAAAAACTCGAACAGCGAACATTATATGAACTAAAATGTCTTGTAAACGTTTATGTTGAAAAATATGAAAAAGAATTGAATGTTAAAGTAAATAGGATACAATTCAGGTCTATGATACATAAATGGGGTAGTTGCAGTAGTCTTCGTAACATAACATTATCAAGGGATCTTAGGTTTTTGCCAGATAATTTGGTTGCTTATATTGTTTATCATGAAATGGCTCATATTATTGTAATGGCACATAATGATGAATTTTATAAAATTATTGAAAAGGAGTTTGTGGATTATAAGAAATGTGATGAAGAGTTAGAACAATATTTGTATCTTATTAAAAAATAAATTTGTGGGTATAATTTAGTTTAATCTTAATGATTTTTCTGATGCTTTGTATAATAATTCTTTAAATTTCTCATAATCTTCTATATCTGAGGATTCCATTATTTTTTGTTCCCATTCGATTGAGTATCCCATTATTTGTGCAAAAGTTTCTTCTCCTTTTTTACTTAATGCTATTATATTTTTGTTTCTACTATTTGGATCAATAGTTTTGGTGATTAAACCATTATCTTCTAGTTTGTGTAGTTTCTTTGCAATACCTGCTTCTGAGAAGTATAATAAGTCTGCTAGTTCTTTTTGTGATAGTGGTGAATGGTAAAATATTAGAAACATGTATATTAAGTCTCCAACACTAACATCTAATTTACCAATTTTATTTTTTAGAAAGTTATTGTATTGTATCATCATGTTTTCCATAAAAAAATTAATTGGAGTTAACATTATTTTTCCTCTTTCCCATCATTCATTCATATTATCACCTTAATAACAATTTTTGGGGTTTTGTATTTATTCTTTTTAATCTTGATTGTTGTTGTATTTTTATTAAGTTGTATTTTTTATTTTTATTTTTAGTTATGGTTGTTATATGTTTTTGTCTTAATAACTTAAATAATGTATTGATAAATATCTATCTTTAAGGGTATAATAACTTCATAACACTTATTTTTAATATTTTTAATAATTAAGGTGCTACTTAAGTTTAATTAGGGTGTTTATTCATTTATTGTTATAATGGGATAATCTTGTTATAATTATCTTGTTATAAGAAAGTTAATTTAATACAAAATGAGATAATAATTTAATTTCATAATTTGTTATAAAATAAGGTAATTCGGATAAAAATAAGGGTTTATTATAAAAGAAAATAATTGTTTTTTAATTTTGTGTAGGAGGTTTATCTTATCATTTTCTTTTATATTTTTTTTTTTACAAGTTATATTATGTTTTTTTTTGTTAGGAGTGTGAGTTATTGTTTTAGACTATTATATTAAAAAAAAGTATCATGTTTATATAGGCGATTTAATTTTAATTTGTTTTTTAGGGAGTAATACTTTTGCTTAATCGGATGTTTTTTAGTCTATTCTTAACTCGGTTTGACTAGAAGTTTCTTTAATCACTGATGATTTTAGGATAACCTAAACTTCTTAGTCAATTAAATGTTGTACTCGAAAGTATATAAAGGTTTGGGTATACCTAAAAATTAAACCTTCCAAAAAATAAAATAAAAACACAATTAAAACAATATAATAATTTAATTTTAATTTTCACACGTTTATCATCATTAAAAAATAAAATAAATCATTCAATCCTATATTTTAACTTAATATGAATTAATTTTCATAATACCTATTAAATCACTATCCCTATTTATTTAACATAATTTTTCTACAAACTTTAATGCATAAAAAAAGGGGCAGTGTAAGAAACTACTATAATCTAATAATAAATATGAAGTAAGTGTATTATATATCACAATTAATTCAAATACAACACAACAAATAATTCTAAAATATTAAACAATAATAGTCTTAAATAAGACTGGAATATATTATGATTCTAGAAGGAGTGATGTTGATTTTATTATAACTACAATTGAAGGCAATGTAATACCTATCGAAGTAGAAATAGCTAAAAAAAAACAAGAAACAAAATTATCCAAGCAATAAATTATAATAAATCAGATTATGATATTATCATATCTAATAGAACAGAATTCATAACAAAAGAAAATAATATAATATTTATACCATTATCTACTTTTACTTTGGATTGAATTTTATATAAACTAAAATAAACTATTAATAATAAATTCCGAGGAATGAAAAAAAATAATAAATAAAAAAAAGATACTATCGGTTTTCTAAAATATCTTCTTTTAAATCGGAACGTGTGAAAGGAACTTCTAATCCCATGGTCAGTGCTTTATCCACATTTTTCACACGTTGTTTTTTCTTATTGGTACTTAATTTTCTTAGCATTTCAAGACCAAATTTTCCTTCATTGGTTTCAGTAACTTCTAAAATACCATCTTCAATAGCACTATCTATGATAGAAGTACCTTTTTCTGTTCTTTTAATAACAGTTGACCAACCAGGTTTAGCACCAACAGATCCACAGGAAAAGTCAGATAATTCTGCAACATAATCCATACAATATTTACATCCACTTTGTTCATAACCATGGGTCTGTTTGATAGGAATTGCAGTTTCATTATCTGCTGTTTTTATGAATAATTTACCTTTGGAAATGTCCATTTTTGTCACTTTTTCAGGAACAGTTCCTGCTTTATCCTGAATAAATGCTTTTAATGAATCATAAGGGAAGTTTTCCATACAGTAAATACCAGTAACAAGTGCTACTTTGTCCATAACATTTCTAAGTCCCATAGGATATGCTTGCATTTTACGAAGACCCATAACTTGACAAGGTGTTCCAACAGTACCTATTTTTTCCAAACCATATCTTCTGGTTGCTTCTTTAATCATTGCAAGATTTGGGCACATGGTATATTTTGTTCCGGCTGCCTTTAAAATTTCTTTTTTGGTAGTTGCAACAATTGGTTCTGGTTTCCATGCTTCTTGACTATCTCCTGCAACGATGGTTCCATCAATTATATTCTTTTCTAAAGCATAAACAAGAATTGCGGTGATGATTCCACCATCTTGTGATTTGTTTAAAATTTTTTTATCAGTTGCTCTGGCAGTTATTATTTCTTTATGTGGTCCGAGGACTGAATCTTGTATCATATACTTATGCCTCCCATTTATTCTAATCCCATTTCCTTTTTAATTTGATCTATTGGCCACCAGCTACGTGTACATTGATAGTAACATAAACCACATTTTACACAACGATCACAATTAAATGAAGGTCTTCCATCTTTCATAGTCATTGCCCTTGTTGGACAAGCGGCTGCACATGCTCCACAACCGATACATATTGATTGGTTGATAATTCTTTTTTGTAGGTCGCATCCACATGCATCCTGATTTTCTGTGAATTTCATGAATGGAGCAAGATAATCCATATCGTTATTCACTGCAGCTAAAATAACCTTTTTAATAATTTGTGGTGATGGTGGACATCCTGGTAGTGCCATATCCACTTTCACTAATCTTTGCAGTGCTAAAAATGATGAGTGTTGTGGTTGTGCACGTTGTCCTCCTTTAGCATATACTGTGAATCCACCGGTACATGCACATGAACCTAATGCTACTAGTAGTTTGGATTTTTCTCTTGCTTCTTTAAGTTCTTTAATTGAATGTGCATCTTCTAAACATACGGATCCTTCTATTAGTACAATGTCCATTTCGGGCATTTCCCAACAGTCTACGAGTGTTTGACCATAAACTATGTCAACAGCATCAAGTAAATCTGCTAGTTCATCATAGTTTTCTGTAAAGGACATTAAATCTCCAGTACATCCGGATAAGTGTATGTATCCAATTTTTAATTTTTTCCCATTATTTATTGAAGTTGGTGAGGATTTTTTTTCTGTATTTTCCTCTGATTTTAGTATATTCATAAGTTTTTCAAACAATGTTGTCACCCCTATTAAAACATAATAATTCCTTATTTTAACATGGAATCTAACACTTCTTTAATGGTGTTTATGGTTTGTGGAATTTTTTCTGTTAATGTTTCTGTTAATCCTATTTCCATTTCAACAGGCATGTTTTCTGGTTGTATTGCTACTATTTTAATGTTTATTTTGTCTTTTAGGTCATGTAATGGATATGTTGCTGATAATCCATGTACATCCATATACCTGTCTTCTTCATGTATTTGGTCTAAATTCAGGACATCTATTGTTCCTGCTTCTTTGTTTAGTGATGCTACATCTACAATAATGATATTTTTCCATTTTTCTTGTGGGAGTGTGAATATGTAGTGTGGTGCACTTGTTGCTCCATCAATTACACATGTATCTCCCGGAAATTCTATGTTGTTGTCTTTGATGTATTTAACTACTTCTGGACCAAATCCATCATCGCCGTATAGGATATTTCCACATCCAACTATTAGATTCTCATGGTTGTATGACATATAATCCCTTCATATTATAATTGAACCATGTCTTCTTTAAGTACTTCTTTGCTTTCATCATCTACAACTATCATGTGTGTTGCACAGGATAAACATGGATCATATGCTCTTATTACGTCAGGTGCATATTCGTAGTGTGTACCTTCTGTTGCCATACCCATTGTTGGGATGTTCCATGTTGTTGGTACTATTGCGTTGTAATCTGTTATGTATCCTTCAGGGGATATTTTTACTGTGTGGAGGTTTGTTCCTCTTGGTCCTTCGATTACGCCTACACCTAATCTGTCTGTACCGTTTAGGTTGTATTTGGCCATTGTTTGTGCTGAAGGGTCTATTTTATCTACTAGTTCAAGTATGCGGTCGGCAGCATTTAACATTTCTTGTGCTCTGGCAAGGTGTTGTGCTTTTACTCCTCTGTCTTTGAATTTTCTGAATTTGTCTGCTCTTGCTCTTGGTCCTGTTTCTACTGGTGTATCTTCGTATAATGGTATTTGTGAACAGGCTGTTTTTCCAATTTTTTTTGCTGTCTTTTTTGTTTCTTCTGCAAATTCTTCATTTTCTTGTTCTGTGTATTTGTCGGTGTACCATGAACTTGGCATAATTTCTTGTATGCTTTGTAAGTTTATGTTTTGTCTTGAACCGTATGTGTTGCTTGTTGCAAGTACTGGTTGTGCATGGTTTCCGAGGTTGTCTGGGAATTCTTTTTGTTCTATGTATTCGGCCATTTGTTCAACATGTTTTTCTAGTAATCCTTTTAGTCCTGTGATTCTGGTTTTTATTTTGTTTTTTGTATTTTTTGTTATGTTGTGTGCCATTCCGCCTATTCTTATGTCGGATGGATGTATTCCTTCTCCTCCTATAACATCTTCAACGTATTGTGCTTGTTTTCTTATTTCTGATACGTTTTTTACTACTTGTGTGTAGTCTTGTTCTGGTACGAAGTCGGGTGCTATTAGGAATTGGTGTATTGCGTGACTGTTTATCATGTGTGCATTTAAGCACATTTCTCTTAGGATTTTTCCTGTTTTTGGCACGTCTATTTTTAATGAGTCGTCTATTGCTTCTACTGATGCGAGTGTGTGTGTTACTGGGCAGACTCCACAGATTCTTTGCACTAGTACTGGTGCTGTTTCTGGTCTTTTTCCTATTACCATTTTTTCTATTCCACGTACTGGCGTTATGCTGTAGTAACGTCCTGTGGTTACAATACCTTGGTCATCAACTTCTAATGATAGTGTTGCATGTCCTTCTTGTCTTGATGTTGGGGATATTGTAATAGTTTTACTCAATTAAATCACCTACTATATCATTAAAACTATTTGTAATATTTTTATTTGTATATTCTACTTTGTTTTTGTTTATTAAAGTAGATATTCTTGTTTATGACTTATGTTGTGTTCCATTTTTTTTCCAACGGAAGTACATTTCATACTGTATTAAGTTTTGTAATTATTCATTATTATATTTTAAGAATATATCTTTTTTAATCAATATATCATTTTCAACAAATATCGAAACATCATATAAATAAAAAAAACAGGAAGCAATTCCATAAAAAAAAATCAGGAGGAAAAACAAGTTGAACCTATTAAACAAAACATCCCAACAAAAAAATCCAAACACAAAATGGACACAAATAAAACTAAACAACTGGATGCCAGAAATAGGAGACAAAATAGAAGGAAAACTAATAAAAATAAGACAAAACAACAACCAAACAATATACGTCATAGAAACAAAAAACAAAGAAAAAATAAACATATGGGGAAAAACATACCTCAACGAATTAATGGATGAAATAAACATAAACGACTACATACGAATCACATACAACGGAATACAAAAAACAAAAAACAACAGACAAATGAAAAAATACAAAGTAGAAAGGAGAATACAAGAATGAAAAACAACAACACATGGATGCCAGAAGTAGGAGAAACAATAGAAGGAACATTAATAGAAAAACTAGAAAACATAGGAAAATACAACAGCAAACTCTACAAAATAAAAACAAACAACAAAATAATAGACGTATGGGGTAAAAAACAACTCAACTACCTAATGGAAGTAACAGAAGTAGGAGACAGAATAATAATAACATACCTAGGACTAGAAAAAGTAAACGACTTTCAAATGAAAAAATACGAACTGGAAATATTACATGGACACTAACACAAAAGAAATAATCAAACAACTATCCAACAACAATAACATACTACTATACAAAGAAAATCTACATAAAATATACACAAACATCAAAACAACACACAACACAACATACATAACCACTCCCAAAAAAGGAAAAACAGCATTTGAACAAATATTAAAACAAACAGATAAAAAAACCACAACAAAAAACAAAACAATAAGCCAACTAATAGAAAACATAAAAGAAAACACAAAAGATAAACAACTGACAATATGTATAGACAACTTCGAACAACTAACAAAAAGAGAACATGACAACTACAAAGAATTAATACAACAAAAAAACATACAATTCATAGCTAATATAAATGAAGATAAAGAATTCATCGACAACAAACTATTAGACAATTTCATCATACTCAACAAGGAGGAATACCTAACAAATCGTTCACAAAGCATCAACATAAACTACGTACTCCTACTTCTTTTATCTTTTTTAATATTTCTATTATTCCTACGCATACAACTAAGTATGATACGATATATAATAAGCGGACTCTGGTTTACATTACTAATGTACAGAACAATATACTACATAACAAAATGATAACATGAGCAAAATAAACGAAATACTAACAGCAATAATATTATACTCAGTAATATCCTACATAATGACACTACCTAACCTAGAATACTCATTAATACTAGCAATACTCGGATCACAAATAAACATACTACTCCCCAAAAACTATAAACACACACTAATACATTACATACCCCTAAGTATACTGCTAATAATTTATCCACAAATAATACTGCCAATAACAATAGGATACACATCATCAATATTCATATCACTATTATCAAAGGACGGATGTAAATTATTATACCCCCTAAAACAAACAACATTCACAGGACCTAAAAACTACCTGGAAAACGATACAAAACAAGACTATGCAGCAACAACATTTCTAATAACACTCGTAGTAATAACCTTACTATTATCATTCAATGGAACAGAAATCATAAATAAAATAAGTGAAGACAATAACTTTCAAGTAATAACCCAGGATAACAATTCATACAACAACACTCACGACATGGTACACTATGTGAATGTAAATCCGGCATACTGTAATAATAAAAATATAACAACAACAAAAACAGAAAATCAGATAACAACAATAATAACAGACTATCAAAAATAGTAAAAAAATGGAATAAAAGATTATTCCTCATCATCTTTTAATTTTTTAATGATTAAATTTGTTTCAGTAGTAACAAGGGAGAAAGAATCAATATCCTGATAAATCACACAGCCCGCATTAATAAAAGAACCATTACCTATCTTTACACCCGGATTAACACTTGTATTAATACCAGTTTTAACATTATCTCCAAAGATAGCACCTAACTTCCTAAGACCGGAATCAACTCGTTCACCTTTAACTGTAACCTTCACATGACCATCATCAAAACGAAGATTTGCAAGGTTAGTTCCAGCACCCAGATTACAGTCCACTCCAATAACTGAATCTCCTACATAGGATAAGTGACTAACATTAGTACCATCCATAATAATACTATTTTTAATTTCAACAGCATTACCTACACTAACATTATTACAAAGACATGCATTAGGTCTAAGATAAGTGTTAGGGCCGACATCACAATTATCTCCAATGAATACAGGACCCTGTATATAACAACCACTACGTATAATACTATTTTTACCTAAATGAACAGGACCATGAATAGTAACATTTTCTTCAATCTCACCCTGAATATCTTCTTCCATTTTTTCAAGGAAATCTGCATTGGACTTAAGTAATTCCCATGGTCTACCCACATCCATCCAAGGCTCACGTGATATGAGACCTAAAATTTCATAACCCTTTTCTAACTCAATTTGTAAAGAATCAGTAATTTCATATTCTCCACGTTCAGATAAATCAGTTTCATGAATAGCATCAAATATTTCAGTACTGAACAAGTAAATACCTGCATTAGCAAGGTTACTAGGTGCTTCTTCAGGACTTGGTTTTTCTATAATTTCCACAATTTTATCATTCATTGTACTTACAATACCATAACTTGACGGATTATCCACTTCAATAAGTGTAAGTACGCTTTTAACATCATTGCTGGTACGTGTAGCATATTTTTCTATTAAGTTACGTATAAGATCATAACTAACAATAATGTCCCCATTTAATACTATGAAACTTTCATCAATATATTCCTCTGCACTGCCAATAGCATGAGCAGTACCTAATTGTCCTTCTTGTATAGCATAAGTGATGTTAACTCCAAAATCGCTTCCATCACCAAAATAATCTTCAATAACTTCTCTTTTATATCCTACTACTAATGTAATGTCCTTGATACCTGCATCTCTTAAAGATTCAATATTATATTGTATTAATGGTTTTCCACCAGTAATTAACATAGTTTTTGGTCGCGTAGTTGTTAAAGGACGCATCCTAGTTCCTTCACCTGCTGTTAGTATAACTGCCTTCATTAATAGTCACCTAAAATTTTCATGTAATATATTACTATTATCTATATATGATATTATATTTATCTTTTAGACATTCTTTTCA
>CAMNFZ010000042.1 GCA_946537725.1 uncultured Methanosphaera sp. | reverse complement strand
CTTGGTTGTTGTTGTCTTCCCATACTTTGTTTACGGTTATGTTGGTTGTTTCTGGGATGTGTTTGTTAGTGATTACAAACTGGTTAGATGTATTTCTACTGCTTGTAGTATATCCAGTTACTGCATTTTCGGTTATTGTGTATGTTATTAGTTTACCGTTTTCGTATTTGTCTAGGTTGGCGAATGTGTGTCTCCATCTTACTGATTGACTTAATGTTGCTGTGTTGTTTAGTTTTCCGTTTTTGTATAGGTTTATGGTTACTGTGGTTGGTCTTATTCCGTCACGGTTGTTGTCGTCGTTCCATTCTTTGATTGCTTCTACTTGTGTTTTTTCAGGAATATGTGTATTAGTTATACTAAGACCATTATTTACTGTAGTATAACCAGCAGGTATGTTTGTCTCAATTATGGAGTAAGTTATAGGAGTACCTGCAACATTTACTGGTAAATTAGTAAAAGTATATGCCCAATTATTTTGTGCAGTTAAAGTAATTGCATTTTGATATGGCTCATTATTAGCTAATAATTGCACTCTAATTGAACTTGGTCTTATACCATCTTGATTATTACTATCATTCCATATTTTATTCACAGTTACATTTTTAACAGCTGGAATGTGTTTGTTTGTGATTATAAACTGATTTGATACATTTCTAATGCTTGATGTGTATCTGTTGTCAATAGGGTTTTCGGTTATTGTGTATGTTATTAGTTTACCGTTTTCGTATTTGTCTAGGTTGGCGAATGTGTGTCTCCATCTTACTGATTGACTTAATGTTGCTGTGTTGTTTAGTTTTCCGTTTTTGTATAGGTTTATGGTTACTGTGGTTGGTCTTATTCCGTCACGGTTGTTGTCGTCGTTCCATTCTTTGATTGCTTCTACTTGTGTTTTTTCAGGAATATGGGTATTAATTACAGTATAATTATCATATGAAACTGTATATCCTGTTGGAATACTTAACTCGTGTATAGTGTAAATTATTTCGTCACCATTTTTATTATAACGTGGTAAGTTAACATAGTTATAAGTCCAATTATTTCCTGCATATAATACAATATTATCTCCATATTTAGAACCATCTGCTAATAATTGTATTGTAACAGTTTGTGGTCTTAGACCATCTTGATTATTAGTATCATTCCATACTTTTTTAGTTGTGAAGTTCACATCGTATGTTTGTTCTGGTACACGGTATTCTACGATTACACCATCAATGTGAATACCTCCAGTTTCTGTTTTAATTACATATCCTACAAAGTATATACCGTTATCATCATTATTTTCTTTTGGCATATTGTCTGGTGGATAACCATAAATATCTGGATAAAATCTTTCATCTGTTAATTCATATCCACTACCGGTGGTGTTACTTTTTATCATTTTCCAGAATACTATACCTGAATTTCCTTCTACCTCTTGATTGGTGGTATAATTCATATATTTTGCTTTTGTTAATGTTGATCCATCTACATGGTACCATCCTGTACCATTTGCACAACTAGCAAAAGTTTGTGTATAGTACATACCTTTGTAATAGAATCCTTCTAGGTATATTCTTGCTAGTGGGAATGGTATTAGTTCAAAATTGGTTGTTTGTGATGTAATTCCTACAAATTTTGTTTTATTTACTAATATTACATGCCCATACCTATCATATTCTCCTGGATGGTGTATTTCTCCAACATCGTTATATAAATTCTGGAACTCGTCACTAGTTAAGTTAATATACACAGACTCTTGTGATGATTGGTTAAGTCTCTGTGCAACTATGGTTAATAAGTTATATTTACCATCAATCATATCTAATGGTCGGGTGTTGTACTTTTTAGCATATACTGGATCTGTTAATTTTTCTGGATGGATTAATAAATCAGCATATCCTGCATTGTTTCTAATATTACGTAGGATAGGGAATAATGTTTCATCTCCACTTTCTGCATAAATTGTTTCTGCTCTTGCTGCTTCTTCTGCTATTTGGTTAGCTATCTGTATGACAGGTACGGGTACCTGTTCTTTTTCATAAGTTGATTGAGCATTGTCAATTTCTATTTTTGCTCGTGCAAATGCATTTTCTATTTTGTTTTTTGTGCTTAATTCTATTGCATTTAATTCTTCACTTGCGCTTGCAGTTTTTATATCATTATTATTATTTGGAGTTTTTTGAATAGTATTTGAGTATTGTTTATGACTATTATTTGTTGTTTGTATTTCGTTTGCTGTTTGTTCAGACTTTTTATTATTATCTGAAACTATGTTTACTTCTTGGATGTTATTGTCGTAAGTGCTTGTTGGGGTTGCTGTGATTGATTCTTGTACATTTGAGTAATCTGTCGAGTCTTCTGCTGAAACTACTGTTAATCCGATTAATAATACTGTCATTAACAGGAAAATCATATACTTCTTCATTTTTTCCACCTCGTTTAATTTGAATTATTAATAATTAAATATTTTATTAATTTTTTTATAGAGTGCCTATTAATTACTAAATATTTAATTAATAAGTTTTTTTGTTTTAGTTTATTTATATAGTTGTCTTTTTTTTGTTGTTTTATTTTCTTATTGTGTGATTTCTTTTAGTTTGTATTATGATTTTATTTTTAGTGTCTTAAAGTAATTTAAATCAGTATTTTTATAATAAGTGTCATAATTTTTTTGTTTTCTTAGTATTTTGTTCATTTTTTTAATATTTCCTTTTAACAATGTTATTTTGTATTAAATTTCTCAATTATAACTTACTCACTTAAAACTTATAACTAAAACTATTTATTAAAAATAAAATAAAAACAAATATACATTACAAAAAAAATAACGGGGATTAATAAAACATGCAAATAACTGCAGAAGAAATGAAAAAAAGCATACAAAAACTATACAACATGCTTGAAGAAGTAACACCACTCGATTACGACTGTGGCACATTATGCAATGAAGTATGCTGCTTATACGACGAAGAAGACTGCCCCAACAAAGACCTAGTACTATACCTATTACCCGGCGAAGAACTAATGTATGAAAACAGCAAATACTTCGACTTATACTACATAGATCCAAAAGAACTAGACTATCCCAGATCCTGGAAAGATGAAGTATTCATAGTAGAATGCAATAATCCACCCCACTGTGATAGAAAAATAAGACCAATACAATGCAGAACATTTCCATTAATTCCACACATAACAAAAGACGGAAAATTTCACCTAATACTAGATAAAAACGAATTCCCCTATGAATGCCCAATAATAAGAGATAACATCCCATTAAACGAAGACTTCATACAAGTAACATACAAAGTATGGAAAATCTTAATCACAAACCCTAATGTACACGCATTAATACAATTTGACTCAAGAAGAAGAGACAATAAAAGAAAAGGATACAAAATAATAATATAATTAATCATTCACATTCTATTTTTCTAAATTCATTTAGCACAATATCACATAGTTCATCCAAATCTTCAAAAGTTAAACTATCCACATCTAAATTTTTAATCTCTACTATTACACAAGGCTTCTTTATCCTATTATAACTAGGACCAACACTTATAATATTTCCATCAAGTTTTAAATGTTGCCTTATATTATAAGCAACTTTTTTGGCCTTACTCTTACTGGATGATAATATAATAGTATTCAATCCTTTATGTTCTGGATGAATAACTGGAATATCCTTTGAAACTATTTTTTCTTTAAAATAACTATTCATGTCAATGGTTTTTTCCAAAATTTCTGATGACCTATTAATTTCATGAAAGATACCTGCACAAGTAATATTATCTGCCTTTAAACTTTTAAGTAAATGTTTATTTAATTCTAATTTACCCGTAATATTACAAATAAAGCCGCCGTTCTCAATGTTAACTATCTTGGGACTTCCTGTTGATGAAACTTGTAAATCACCAATATTGCTTAATTTTTCACAACCAACACTACCCGAAATATCAACAATTAACAATACATCATGTACATCACACAACTTCTCTACTTCAAATAATGGTTGGAAAGCAGTATAACCTGCAAGGCTGGTAATATACAATGACTTAACATCATGTTCTTCAAGGTAATCATCTAAAGAATCAATATTTATCAGGCCATTATCAGTTTCTATATATTCCACATTTTTATCAAACAATTCACAGGATCTGATAAAACCATTCCAACCACCCATATCACAAACAAGAACAGGTTCAGGAATACTTTCAGCAAGAGTAATAAGACAACTGTTGGCACTGTTAAGAATATGAACATTCTCTGAAGGAATCATCTCATTAATTTTACAAGTAGCTTCCTCATAATAATCATAAGATTCAACAAGACTATTCTTCATAAAGTTAACAGTATCCTCATTTATCTTCTTAAATTCTAACATAATATGTAAACTCCTATGTGAAGTATGCATCAAGTGTTGTTTGTCTCTCTTTAAGCACTTCATCAAGCAACTGACTAGCTCGTCTGAAGTCATCTACACTTAACTTTAACTTTGTTTCAATATAATCTAAAGATTGTTTCATGGTTTCAAACTCACGTGGCTTGGTTTTCATAGCATGACGAATATTTTCACGAACATTAAAAACACCCAATGGGATATAATCTTCATTAGCCTCTCTGAACACAATACAACCTGCCTGTAACTTATCTTCTTCAAGTTGTTCAAGAATAGCCATTTTTGCAGTATAATAACAACCACCAACACGAGAATACTCCTTCTTGCCCTTATTATGTTCACAATCAGTGAAAATCATACTTCCCTTACCTTTAACATCAAGGAATGCTTCCATCCACTCATACTGCCATTGGGTAGGCATCTCAAGAATAGCATAATAATTATTTAAACTTTCAAACTCATACACTCTAAAAATATCCAAAATATCATAATGATGTACATTAGCAAGAAGCCTATCAGCTATAGTGCTGTCAACAGCAGTAATACTCCAACGTGTAGGAACCAGTTTACGGTTCTGCTTTTCACCCATAGTACCAACAGAAAAAGCCTTCTGTATCTGAGAAAATGGAACATTCTTATCATGTAATATTTCCACAGCATCAGCAGCCTTAAGATCAGTATCATAATAAGTTTTTTCCAACTGATGATCCCATCGAACATTATCAATATCAAACTTTTTAAGTTCCGCACTAGGACCATGGGGAGCATTCTCTGCACTGAAAGTCATACCCACAGGTTTTTTATTAAACTCTGCTTCACTGGCAATGGACTTGGAAGCCATGGATATTTCCTGTAACTTTTCAATATAATTATTCTCCAAGTCTTTAATACCAATAGTTTGCTTTCCACGAACAAGGTTCAAACGATAACCAATAATGTCCTGTTGGGATGCATTAGAAGCAATCCATTCCTCAGGTTTGTCCATTATTGCTGAATCATCAAAACTAGGGGCAAGTAGGGGTCCTGCAAAAACTTTAGGATAATTATAGCTTCCAATAAAAACTGAAGGGGGAGTAGTACCATCAACTTCTTTACCAATGTCCTTAGTTCTCATATTATATAACTGCTTTGTAATTGTCTTCAAATACTGGTACTTACTATCAATCATAGAATTACCCCCTCCTTTACTTCTTATTATTAATCTTTATTTTATCAGTATATAACATTTTTAATATGATCATACGGCTTAAAGATATATCTTATTATTGGGATAAAAACTTATACCTTTACTAATAAAAGTATTAATATTTAACTATAAAGTAATCGATTAAATTTAATACAAGGAGCATAAAATGAAAATTAATAAAAAGTTTAGTTTTATTTTTCTCTTAATAACTTTACTGCTATTGTGTTTAAGCATAGTTTCAGCTCAAGAAACAACTAACAATACAGACACAATAACAAATGATGAAAAAGTAGTGGACACTACACAAGAGAAAAAAATAGTTACAACAGAACAAGAAACAACAGATAAACAAGTAATAAAAAACGATAACAACCATATTAAAACAGCTGCAAAAAAACCAGTTAATTTTGATATAATTATCCGTAACAACATAGTTGACAATTCAACAATTGAAGTAGGTGTAATTGATTACAATGCTAAAAAACCAATACCATACAGTAATATCAGATTAACATTACCTGATAATACAAAAATTAACACAAAAACACTGAAGTCAGGATATGTTAATGTTACAATGAAATTGCCTGTTTCAAAAAATATTGTGAAAATAGATTATGATGGAACAAACGATTATTATTCCTATGATTATAATTTGGAATTAAATGTAATAAAACGAAATGCTAATATGCATATAAATGCAGTTAAATCAAATTATACAGGTAACGTGAATTTAACAATTAAATTAAGTGATTCACTAAATAATAACTTTATTCCATACGCTAAAACAACAGTTCAATTACCAGATGGAAAAATATTAACACAAAATACAAACACAAAATCAGAAGCAGCATATCAATTCAAATTAGGCAGCGGAAAACATAACTTAAATATCACATTCTCCGGAAACAATAAATACAATCCTATCAAAACAAATTTAATATTAGATATGGGAAAAGTTAAGGATGATGTTACATATGATGTTCTACTAAACAATTTATATGTTGGAAAAACATCAATATCAGTCACATTAAAAGATTCACAAACAAAAAAAATCATACCCTATGCAACACTACAATTAAAACTAACTAATGGAAAAACATACACAGGACAAACAAACAAAAACGGTGTATTAACTACAAACATAGACGCACCAGTTGGAAAAAATTATATGAACATCACATATAATGGAAATAACAATTACAATAATAGAACATCAACAATTAATTTCACAGTAACAAAAAGAATTACTCATCTAAACATCACCATACCAGATTATAAAAATCCTAAACTTGAAATTACCCTAAAAGATTTAGTACTAAATAAGACAATAAACAACGCTCCATTAACAATCACAACAGATGGTAAAAACAAAATAATAAAATACACAAATAATCAGGGAAAAGTAATATATCCAATAACAGTACCAGAAGCAAGTAAACATGTATATAAAGCAACATATGCTGGAAACACTAATTTAACTAACTCCTCAAGTTCAATTACAGTAACAAAAGATAAAGCAAAAATCCCAGTAACATATAATGTAACAGTACTTAATAACATGTACAAAAATGATACGGTATTATTCAAACTAATAGATACAAAAACAAACAAAACAATTCCACAAGCACCATTAACTATAAAATTACCAAACAAAACAATAACAGCAAAAACAAACAATCAAGGCCAAGTCACAATAAAAACAAACATGACACCTGGAAAAAATAATGTTACTATAATCTATGCTGGAAATTACAAATATAATAACAGAACAACAACAGTACCTGTAACCATCAACAAAAGACCAAGCACAATAAACGCTTCAATCAAAGTCACAGATATTCTAAAACTTAATGCAACACTATCCGATCTAATAACCAAAGAACCAATAGCAAATGCAAAATTAGTCCTAAAACATCCAAAAACAACTGTTACCCTGACAACAGACAAAAATGGAAAAATAAGTGAAGACATAATTTTACCATCAGGAAAAGCAGAAATAAGCTTAATATACAATGGGAACATAATATACTCATCATCTAAAATTAATCCAACAAACATAACACTAAGACCAATAACTAAACTAGCAACAAAAATAACATTAAATCCTGTGACAAGTTACATGGGAGAAAAAGTAACCATAACAGCAAAAATAAATGACATCTATGGAAACCCAATTAACCTGGGTAATGTAGTATTCAAACTAAATGGTAACACTCTTAAAACAGACAACATATTTGGAAGTAAAAACCCAGCTAAAAAGATACAAGTTAAAAATGGAATAGCAAGTGTAACATTAACTGCAGATAAAGTGATAAGATCTGCAAACAACATGACCGTCACATACAGTGGAAATGAAAAATATTCCAAAAATGTATCCAATGTAATCATACCAAAAATTCACATGAAAAAGGCTAGCTTAACAGTAACAGCTACACCAAAAATACAAAATCAATACCAAAACATAACAATAACAGTTAAATTAAAAGACGTGACAGCAAATCAACATTTCACATTATCAGAAACTAAAGACAGTTACGTCTTCTTTAAAATAAACGGTAAAACATTAAAAGATTCCCAATCTAATAAAATAAAAGTTAAAGTAATCAACCAAACAGCAACATACACATATCAAGTTCCACAAGCAGCATCAGGAATAAATAAAAATAAAACAATCAAAGATTACATTATAACTGCAGTATACTATAATCCAAATTATTCAGTAGTAAATAACATAACATCTTTCAGAGTCAATCGTTCACCAACACACTTTGTAATAAACACACCACAATACAACAATAAAACAAGAACATTAACATTAATTGGAAACCTTAAAGATTATAAAAACTACAACGTACTAGGTAATACGGAAGTAAATATAAAAATCAACGGAAAAACATTACCAAATAATAACAAAACAACAAACTACATTATTAAAGATGGAAAAATAAACCTAAAATTAACCATTCCATCCATGTACACTACAATTAAAAGCATAATAATAAAATGTGGTAATCGTTTAGCATACACTAATTCCACATATGAAACAAAAACAATCAAACAAATATAACTTCCCACATTTCTTTTCTTTTTTTATAAAGTTTTGTTTTAGTAGCGTTCTTATACTATTTTAAACATATCTACTTATATGAAAACAGAAGAATTGTTTAAAAACAAAATAGGAATAATAGGTGCAGGCAATATTGGCCAAGCATTAATACTTAAACTACTAGAAAAACAGTATCCATATGAAAACATAAAATTAACATATAATGGTTCAATATTCACATTCAACAACATTTATGACAATAACCTGGTGGATATGATATCATCAAATGCAGAAATAGTAAAAATATCATCAATACTGGTTCTATCAGTGCCACCACAATCATTTAAAGCAATAGGGGACTTCAATCTAAATGATGACACTCTGGTAATATCATTCATGGCAGGTATAAACTCAGAAGACATAAAAAAACAAACAGGATCAAACAATGTTATAAGAATTATACCAACAGGACCAGATACCATAATGGATTCTCAGGCAGTAGCAGGAGTTTATGGAGAAAACGAAATAGCAAATGCACTATTTGATTTACTGGATATCGATTATGTTAAAGTAGAAAATGAAGAACAAATGAATTACATAGCAATAGTAGGCTGCCTGCCAGTAGTATACTGTAGAGTAAGCCCAGAATCTGAAGAAACAATAGAAGCAATAGAAAAGATATCTGAAGACTTCCCTCAATTCAGAGAACTTGCCAAGAAATGTGAAAAATTAATTCCAGAAGAAAAAAGTGAAGAATTCATAAGTAAATTCATAACACCGGGTGGAGTAACCCAAGCAATACTTAATGGATTAAACAGTGGTAAAACAGTTTATGAATCATTAATCATGGGATTAGATAGAAATAAAGAATTATCATCCTAAACAAAGTTTTATTAATTTATTCTGATATAACATAATAATGTTGTAATAATAATTAAACAGTGCTAAAAATATGTTTAATAAAAAAATTTATTTAATCGTATTTACACTAGTAATATTACTTGCAGGAGCTAACCTAGTCTCTGCAACAGAAACGGATATTGCTAATGATACATACGAAAACGAAAATTTAAATGTTGAGACAACATCTCAACAAAATGTAGTAAATAAAAATATGGATGAAGTTTTCAAAGAATCATCAGATAACACTAAAACAATTAAGTCTGAAGAAAATATTTTGAAGAAAAACACAACAACTCCTGATGATTCAATAAAAACAGCAGTAAATAATCAGAATTTTCTCAAATTAAATGTTTCAGTAGTAAACAATACAATACCCTTAGGATCAGATTTTGATAATGAAGTGGTTTTAAATAAAAATGTTGAAACAGTTAATGGAGTACCTGATGTTACAAAGTTAGGTGCTGATTATGCATATGCTGATGAAAATGGTGTGTACACTATTGAAAGTGCTGAAATACTAAGAGTAATGAAACTTGACAGTTATTGTCAGCAAATATATGGATTTGCACCAAAATACACCTTTTTCCGAGCTACTGGAAGTAATGTTAAATACATTATTTCTCGTGAAAAATGGAATGTAATTGCAAGAACACTTAACGGGTATCATGTGGAACAAGATTTCACCGCAGTAAACCCTCCATATTCTATTACAGTTAATCTTTCAGGTAAATCAAGGTACTATCCTATTTACTATGATGATCAAGAATGGATAAATGGGGAACAATATACTTGTGGACCAACAGCTATGAGTATGATAAGTCAGGCACTAAACTGTTATGCCAGTGAAAGAAGATTAAGTGGAGTCTATCAAACAACAAGAAGTGCTGGTACTTATGAATATGACATTATATCATATTCACCTAGTGTTCATATGAAACTAACCGATATACAAGATACTGAGGCTGCAGTAAAATATGCATTACAATCAGGAAAAATGGTTTTCTGGCATATAAGGGGCCATTATATGGCAGTAGTTGGTTACAATTCAGTTACAAACAGATTTTTATGTTTAAATCCTAGTGGTCCAAGCCATTACATTGAAGCAGTTCAATGGGCATCATGGGCTGAAATGATGAGCACAGATCGTCCACTAAAAGGTCATGGTTTCATGTCAGTAACACCATACTGGAATTTAACATCATCTGATAAAACACATGCAATCAACTATTATAACAACATGGGTGGAAAACATGTAGTATCACCAAATGCTGAGGATTGTGGTGATGGTTATGATAATAACGTAAAAGTAACAGTTAACACTCCTTCAAATGTTCCTAAAACTACCAATCAAACATCACTTATTATAAGATCTTATATACAGACTTCAAGTGAAGTAATAGGTAATGGGGACATTGACGTGTATTTAAATAATAAATTATTTGAAACATTCTCTGCAAAAAATAAATATGTTGCCATGAGTTATGTATTACCTGCATACCTTCCTAACAAGGTAACAGTAACTGTTAAATATACTAAATATAATAAAACATTTGCTGAAACTACAACAACATTTAACAAGTTCACTGCAGGAAAAACATATGTTAACTCTACACCTTTAACTCGTCTTGAAGGAATTTATGCATTAAATGCAGTAGGTAAAAAAGGAGATACAGTAACATTCACAGCATATGTACTGGATAATAATGGAATGCCGGTTAACTCAGGAAAAGCAGTGTTCAAACTTAATGGAAATACTTTAAAAAAGAATTCCACTCCAATCAAAGTTAAGGTAGAAAATGGAATTGCCAAGTTACAATTTATTGTTCCGGCATATACAGCAAAGAATTATCGTTTAACTGCAGTTTTCGGAAACGACTCTGATAGGTATGAAGATAATGCTACTTTCACAATTAAAAAGATGAACTCACAAATAACAAATATTGTATTCACACAATCAGGTAACACAGGAAGATTAACTGCCAAAGTTGTGGATGAAAAGGGTGACAAAGTAGAACGAGAAACTAAGATAACTATTAAAATCAATGGTAAAACAGTTATTAACAAAGTTAGGGTCCAGGATGGACTTATTAACCTGACTATGGATTTATCACAGTATAAGAAAACTAAGCATAATCTTACAATTATTGCTGGAGAAAATGGGGTATACCTGTCTTCAAGAGCATATAAAACATTCAGTATAGTTGATGATAATAAAGTTCAGGTGAACATTTCAGATTTTAAACAATCATCATATAACAATACACTCAGAGTATCAGCAACAATTGTTGACAGTACTGGTGCTAAGATAAATGATGATATGAAATTATCTGTTAAAATAAATGGAAAAACAGTTGTTAATAAAGCTGTAATTACTAATGGACTAATTAATCAGACATTGGATCTATCTAATTATAATATAGGTTCTCATAAGTTATCCTTGATTATTGGTGAAACAAAAAAATATAATTCATATGTATTCAATACTACATTTTTAAAATCTTAACTTTTTTTTCTCTTTTTTTGTAAAAAATTTAGCACAAAAATTATGATACATAGATACATAGATACATTCAGTTACATTAAAATCTATGAATAAAAGTTATTACAAAGTATTCTTCGTTTAATTATGAGTTATTCAATATATGAACACAAAGAAGATAATAATTTTCGTAAATAATATAATAATATAAAAAAAATTATTGGAATCCGCAGAGTATACAAAGAATACATTATCAAATTTATCAACATTAATTAAAATGTTATGTTTAAGGGGTAAAAAGGAGTATAATTATATTTATTAATGCTTCTGTTTGGGTGATTTTAATAAGTGAAAATAATTGTTTGAAACAGATTATTATTTTTCTGTATTAATTGTAGTTTTTTTTCTAAAAAAAAGTTTGTGTTGTCAAAAAGAAAATATTTTTTTTGTAGTGATTATTTATGTCTATTTTCTTTTTGTTTTTTTATATTATGTTTTTTTAATAAGGAGTGGTTGAGTTATTTTGACTACATTTTTATAATAGGTGATTTTTTTAACTATTTTTTCTTTATTCACGTGTTAATAGTTTTTTTTAGGAATTTTTTGGTAGTCTTTTTTTTAACTCGGCGTTGACTAATTTTTTAGGTTTATAGGATATAAATATTTTTAGGATAACCTAAATTTCTTAGTCAATTAAATGTTGTACT
>CAMNFZ010000041.1 GCA_946537725.1 uncultured Methanosphaera sp. | reverse complement strand
GTAGACATAGAACAAGTAAAACAAATGGTAGATGAATACATCAAAGCAGGAGGAAAATACTTCGACACAGCATACCCATACCATAATGGAGTAAGCGAACTAGTACTTAAAGAAGCAGTAGTGGAAAGATATCCAAGAGAAGACTTCATAGTAGCAACAAAACTACCCGTATTTTCAGTAAATAAAGAAGAAGATATGGAAAACTTCTTCAACGAACAACTAGAAAAATGTGGAGTAGACTATTTTGACTACTACCTAATACATAACATAAATGAAATGACACACCATGTTGTATACGATTTTGATGCATTCGAATTTGTAAGACAAAAAAAGCGTGAAGGAAAAATAAAGAAAATCGGATTTTCATTACATGATAAATCAGAAGCATTAATAGAAGCACTTGAAGCATTCCCTGACTGTGACTTCGTATAATTACAAATAAATTATCTTGACTGGGAAAGTTTCTCCATTGAATCAAAAAGATGTTATGAAATTGCAACAGAATATAATAAACCAGTAATTGTAATGGAACCAGTTAAAGGAGGAGCACTAGCAAACCTTCCAGAGAATGCAGAAAAATTATTCAAAGAATATGATGAAAATAGTGAAAATGTTTCATATGCACTAAGATTCTGTAATGAATTAGATAATGTGTTCATGATACTTAATGGTGTAAGCAGCTTAGAACAAATGAAAAGCAGTATAAATATTTTTAAGGATATTCAGCCATTAACCAAGGAAGAACATGAAATAATAGACCAGGTAAAGGATATTGTTAATGATTTAACACCAATTAAATGTACGGAATGTAACTATTGTATAGAACATTGTCCTGTTAACATTCCTATCTCCAAGTACTTCTCCACATACAATACTTATCACATAAATAAGACACAAAATGGGGATGAGATGGGTGCTTCTGTATACTACTTGGTTTTATCAGAAAATGAAGAGAATGGTGCTGCTAATGAATGTGTTGAATGTGGTGCATGTATGAAGTATTGTCCGCAACATCTTGAAATACCTGATTTACTTAAAGAAGTGGATAAAGAATTAAATGATCCTGGTATAAGGGAATTTTTCATTTCTGAATAGAAGGAATTTTTTATCTAAATTTTCTTATTTTTTTAGTTTTAATCAAGATATGAACATCACATGTATATATCCTATAGTAGATATAAGTATTAAGTAGTTTTAAAAAATAATCAAAAGTTGAAAACATGTCACATAGAGATACAGTTATTTATGAAGCAGAAGAAGTTGAAGCAGGAAGAATGAGCATATATGACTGTGAATACCCCGATGAAGTCATAGATGAAATGACCAGCTCAGATTTTGATTCAGAAGGATACAATATACAACACAATATGGACTGGGACAATATTGATTACAATCCACAGGATAATAACAACCAAAACAACAATCAAAAGGATACTGATAAGACAATATGTAAAATATGCTGTCTACTATTTATCATATTCTGGTTTTTTTCACTAATAACATATCACCCAAATATTTAAACTCTAAACTATTTTTACTAACACTCTTTTTATAGCTACGAAAATCATATTAATGATAATATAACCATGAATTCTTATTTTAAAATTCCTTTAAATAATGAAATCTCCAATAAAAGTTTATTTACAATTAGAAAACATATTTAAACCTTTAACATAATATCTATAATTATAAAATTAATTATTAAAGTGGTTATATGAATCTTAATACTAATAATGTTAATTTTAAACGAACATCAACAGGAGTGTTAACATTAAATAATGCAAAGATTAAAGGATTTGGTAAATCAAAAATTGATTTGAAAGCAAATGAATTAATCTTCAATGCAATAGAATCAAATTACACGATAAAAAAATATGTTAACAACATAGACTTTCTAATATACTCAAAAGGAAACTTCTTATTTGATGATACAATATACATGGGAATAGATGGAGAACAATTCGAAATCATTTGCAAAGAAAACGAAGGAGAACTAAGAAATTTCTATGACACACTCCTAAAAGTAAAAAAAGAAAACACAACAAAAATACTTGAAACAAAACAAGAAAACACAACAAACAATTCTTCAAACAACCAACAACTTGAAGAAAAACAGGAAGAAACAAAAAACAGTGCATCAGAAGAAATTAGAAACTTCTATAATTTAATGAAAGAAGGAATAATTTCCGAAGAAGAATTTGAAGAAAAGAAAAAAGAATTACTCAAATCAAAATAATAACAAAAGATGGGAGATATTAATCATGAAATATAATCCAATATTAGCAATTCTGGCATTACTATTTGGAATAGGTGGAGCAATTGGTGCATATGGTTTATCAGGAATAAGTGCAGAACTAGTTACTAATGGTTCAATAACATTAGTAGCAAGCTTACTTGGATTGATAGGTGTATACTTATTTGAAAAAGATTATAAACTTGCAATAATACAATACATAATTTGTGGACTGGGAGTACTAATAGGAACAAGCCTATTCGGATTGCTCGGATGCATATTTTATATTGCCGCAGCAATAATGGCTTATGTAGAAAAAGATAAAAGTGGAAGTAAAGCAGACAACATGTTTGATGATATGCACTTCTTTGGTGATGAAAGACAAATCAGACAGAAATATCCAAACTTCCCAACCAACAAGGCCAAAACTACAATATACTATATTATCCCAATAATGACAATTATTCTCATAATATTAGTAGGAGTACTGGGAGATATGAGCTATCAGAACGATTTACAAAATAAGGCCGATAGCATACAATTAACCAATGTATCCAGTGACTTAAAAGTTAATTATGGATATTATTCTGGTGGAGTTCAGGGAACATTATCCTCAGAACGTGACATAGAGCATGTTCAGATTAAGGGTGTATGGTATTCTGCTGACGGATCACAACTTGATCAGACCTATGATTCAAATATTATGACGGATATGAAGGCAGGACAAAAATATCAGTTAAACATTCCATATTATAAGGAATCAACAAACGTCCCAGCCAAAGTGGAAATACAAGTATATGACAACATTGGTGGCAATCCACTATTTACTAAAACCGTAAACTTCAATTAATTATTCTGGTTAAAAAAATACTGGAATTCTATTTTTTTTCTTTTTAAGATTTAAACTCCTATCTTTTATTGAGGGGGGTTATGTTGTAATATTATAATCTAAAACAAGAAAACATATAATGACTCATACTTATTAAGAAGATGATTATAATTATTTTCAGTAAGTTTCTTTTTAAAAACAGTAGATTTTTATTTTATCAGGTGAAAAATTATTAGTATATGCTTATTATATTTCAATAAAGCATATACTTCAAGTTATTGTATGTTTAATGTTATTGTCCTCCCTGTATGGTGAATACCTGGTATCTGAATGTGTTTTCTTTTATGTAATTACTTTTTTTTCTTCCGAATTTACTTGTTACTACATAGATTTCGTCTCCAGGTTGTAATGTTATGTTTCTTTTTCCAACTTTTTTATGCAGCATTTTAGCTATTCTCCATGAACCTATGCTTGTTATTGCTTCTTTTGTATTTTTTACAAATTTACTTTTCTTGATCTTTTTTGTTGTTATTTCATATTTCTTGTTTTCAAACATTTGCATTGAAAAGTTATCTGTAATGTATATCATCATATATTCCTCCTTTATTGGGTTATTTTTATTTTTCTGTAATCATAATGTTCTGTTTTTTCTTCGTCATGATATATTTGAACGAGGTATAATATGTCTTCTGCTTCTAATTGTATGTTCATACGATTTTTTTCTATTTTCAGGTGTTCTGCTATGCTGGTGTGTCCTATTGAACTTATCAGTTCTTTTTTGTTTTCTTGTATTTCTTCATAGCTTGTATTTTCTATTGTGAATGTTAACTCTTGGTTTGGGTTTAACATTTTTGGACTAAATCCGTTTGATACGTATTTCATAAGTATTGCCTCCTTGCATTTTCTTATTTTTAAAAAATATAATTAACATAACACTCTGTTCTCTAGGAAGTGATAAGTAGAGTTTTTTTGAGTGTTATGTTTCCCTTATAGTACTAAGAGTTGTATACCATATATGTTGTAAGTTCTAAAAATTTAAAAAGGTGTTATACTACTTTAAGTGATTATTTATTTTTACATCATTTTTGATTCCTCCATTATTTGTTAGTGCTTCTAGTTTAAAAAAAATATAATACATAACACTTTCATTGAATACTAGAAGCAGTTATTCTCTAGTGTTATGTCCCGTAATTACAAAAGTTCCTTAAAATGTTTAAAAGTGATATAAAGGTTTAAAAATGATTTATGATATTAATGTTGGTGTTTTATCGGTTAGATTTTAACACCCCCTGAATTAATGGTTGATCTTGTTTGTCTTGTTTTGGTCGTTGTTTGGATTATGGTGATGTGTTGTTCTTGTTTGCTTGTTATACGGGTTGTATATATTGTTTTTTGGTATGTTGTGCCTACTTCGGTGTATGCATATTGCATATCACCACCTCCAATAATTGTTGTTTTTTGTTACATACACAATCACTGTGTAGTATACACTATGTCATAACTACTATATAAATGTTTTTGTTTGTAACAATTATTTACAAATTTAAAACTTATAAAATAAACTATATAAAAAATTGTAGTTAGGTATTTAAATACATAAATAACACTATAACAACAAATAAAAACATTTTTTATAAAAATCATTTAAATATAGTAATTAACAAAAAACATCAAAATAACTGGTAATGGTAACAAATACATAGAACAAACATTTAAATACTAACAACATAATAAGTATATGTAAGTAACACCAACTTATTAAGGAGGTAAAAAAGATATGCAAATACAACAATACAAACTAAAAGACATAGCAACAATAATAACAGGACTACCAATACAAAGATACATAGGCAAAGAAGACTCAATCAAAAAACCAATAATAAACAACATGCCAATATTTGCAATAGACGAAAAATTCGAAACAGAAGAAGAACTAATATCCAAAGATATCAAAGAAAGATTCTACTCCCAAGAACATGACATATTATACAAAGTACAACAACAAAGTTTTGCAAAAGAAATAACAACAGAAACCGGAGCAATCATACCAAACTCATACCTAATCATAAGAGCAGACACAACAAAAGTAAACCCAACATTCCTAACATACTACCTCAACGATCCAAGAGTAGACTATGAAATACAAAGAAGCATAGACTCAACAAAAATCATGAAAGTAAACACAAAAATACTCAAAGAACTCATGGTAATGTTACCAGAAAAACAAATTCAAGACCAAAATGCACAATTAATCAACAAAATAAACCAAAGAATTGAATTAAAGAAGAAATCAATACAATGTGATGAAAAACTAATAAATTCATTATATGATAAGGTCATAGGTGATCAGTATGAACGTTAGAATAAGACACAAAAACAAAGGCCTGGAAATCAGAAGATTAATACAACGAATAGGCTCAAAAATAGATATAATTCCATTCATCACAATGAAATACCTATCAGATAAACAAGAAAAAAACCAAGACAACCTAAATGAATTTCAAGAAGAATATGGATTTACATTCAGAGATTATGAATTACTAAGCAACATAATAAAAAAACATGACAAAGAAGATGAATCATATATATTTGACATAAACAGTGCATTAAACGCATTAAAAAACAGTAAAAACAAAAACATTAAAGACATATACACAAGAATACCTGATGAAATAATTCAAAATGACACATTAGACCATATAATAAGTATTCTGGAAATCGAAGATGACATAATTCAATTATATCAATATGTCAATTATGTACAAATCAATGAACATGTAGCAAATAACCTGAAAACAGTAACACCACCATTCATAGAACTATTAACAAAAATTATCCAAACAAAACATGATATAGTAAATGTATATGATCCCTCTTGTATGGATGCACAAACCATAACATCACTAGAAGAATTCGAGCATGCAACACTATACGAAAAAGATGAAAACATGTACTATCATGTCCTACAGAACATGATAATCAATGAAATACCATTAGAAAAAATAACATTACACAATGAAAAAGTCATAATTGACGAAAGCAAAGAAAAATATGATACAATAATATCAGTACCCTACTTATTTAATAGGAATGATAAAATATTCAAATCAGAAAGCACAGAAAAATTCAAAAAATACAAGACCAAAAATCCTAATTCCATACACTTACTAAACCTAATAGAACACTTGGATGACAATGGAGTGCTGATTACAACAACAACACAGGATTTGCTTGTAAAAAATGATGCACATGAATTAAGAAAATGTCTAATAGAAAACAATTTACTGGATTCAGTAATTGAATACGAAACAGGATTCAGATCAAGGGATATAACAATATTAGTAATTAATAAAAACAAGAAAACAGATGATTTCCTATTTATGAAACCGGAACAATTATTACCTGGTTTAATATTACCCGATACTGAAGAAAAAATAGTGGAAAGCTACAAAAATAGGGAAATAATACCAAAATTCAGCAGCATAATAACCAAGGAAGAAATAATAAAAAACGAATACAACTTAAATCCAAAAAGGTATGTTTACACCCTTGACTACGAGGAAAAACCAATACCTGAAATAATGGATGAACTAAATGATATTGCTAACCAAATTAGAGAACTGGATGAAGAAATAAGTCAATTACTTGAAAAATTAGAAGAATAATTCTAAATATTAACATAATTTTATGATGAAGAGGGTTATATATTTTGATGAAAAAATTATTGAAGTAAGTTATAATTAAAAATCCTAATTATAAAAGAGCATATGTGTACCAACACTTATCTGATTCATTATATAAATAGTTTCATCAAATAATTACAATATAATATATCATTAAAGAATATGTTCTATGAAAAAGTATCTGAATTATATAGTTGATTGTTTTATATTAAACATTTTAAACTTTTCAAGTACAAATCACTTGCTGAAGATGATGTAACTCTGTATGTTGTAGAAAACAATAGGGAGTTTCTTAGAATCATTGTCTTAGTATAAAGATATTAATGATAATTTCATTAATATTTGGAATCTAATAATACTAAAAATGCAATAGAAAATGTGTATGGATATTTTGTTGGATGAGGTAATTATTAATTATATTTAATGTATGCGTGTAACTTTTTAATTATTTTCTGATTCTCTATGATGAAGATAATGTATTATTGTGAAATAATATCCTTTATTTGATATATATTTTTTAAGTAGTATTTTATTCATTTCACTTTTTTTATAAAATAATTATTAATTTTGTTTATTTTTTTTATTTATCCAATAAATTTTATTATTTTTCAATTTCAATGTATTTTAAATCTTTTTTTTTACAATTAATTTTATATATTTTATTTAATATAAATTACTATGAATATATCATATTGATATAATCAATTTTTTATAGTTTATTTGGGCGTACCACTAAATAAACAAAAGCTTAATGTTAAAATTGAGGATTAAAAATGACATTAAACAAGAAGTACGTACTATTATTTCTTGTTTTAGTGTTCTCATTACTCCTAGGAGTAACGATGACATCAGCAACAGAAGTTGATGTAAACAACACACAAGAGATAATTAATAAAGAATTATCCACACCCGCCAATTATGATGTGGATAAAGTGGTACAATCTGATACTAATAAAATTAGTACAGATGCAGATGTAGAAAATTTAAACACAAACAGTGACACAACAAAAACAATTAACAAACAAACACAAACTAACACTGTTAAAACAGCTGATCAAACACATGTTGTAACTAGTATGGCTGATATTAACTCAGTTATAAATCAACATCAAAGTGGAGATACTATAACATTATCTTTCCAAAATGATATTGTCAGAAACAATGGTTTCAATAACTTTCAAGGAATGACATTAGTATTTGAAGGTAACGGGTTTACCTTTGATGGAAATGGTGCTGGAGAATTCATGCAACCATCAGGTAATGTATTATTTAACAATATTAAACTTACCAACATGGGGACAGGATTCCAGATAAACAATCCCTGCAAAGTAACAATAAACAATAGTGAAGTCTTCGGAATTACTAACGGTTTTATTAAAGTAAACGGTGATGGAACAGAATTAATCCTAAACAATTCTGTAATACATGATAACAAAGCATCATCAGGTACTATAGTATTTGTTCAACAAAGAAGTAACATAATAGTTGAAAATTGTACAATAGAAAACAACACCGCTCAACAGGGTGGGGGAGTATTCTATGTGACTTCAGCTACAGATATAGACCTAAAAAATTCCCGTTTAACAAATAACACTGCTCAAGGAAATGATGGTGGAGGAATATTATTCACTAACACCAATGCAAACTTATTATTTGAAAACAACATTTTCGATAATAACCATGGTGCAAAAGGTGCAGTAATCAATGGTAACAATGCAGGTACTAAAGGTACTCTTTTAAATAACACCTTCATAAACCATCATATCAATCCTGATCTTCAGGGTCAATATCCTAATGCAGTTGTATATGTGATGGATGGAGAACTGGATTTAGAATACAACACTTTTGAAAATAATGTTGCTAATGGAACATCCAACATTGTAACATATGCTGGTGTAACCAACATGACACATAACAATATTATTAACAATAGTGCAGAATCAGGTTCTATATTCCACTTATTCAAAGAAGGTGCAATAGTAAATGTTTCAGACAACTATGTAGTTGATAATTATATCACAAATATAGGTGATACATTTATTTTCAAATTCTATGAACAAAGAACTGGACCTGGACAATATTCATTACCAGTAAAAAAAGCTATCATTACAAACAACACATTCATTAACAACACACATTGGTATAAAAATGATGAAAATAAAACATATACTGATATATTAATAAGTCCTTACATGGGAGATAGGGAAATAGCTAATAACAGTTATGTTCACAATGCCCTTAATGTAACAGGATTTGATGTCGATAGAACATTAACTAGTCAGGATGAATCAAACATTTATGTATATACCTATGTAAATTTACGTGAAATCTATAACGATACTATACGTAACGGTACAATACATTTATACTATAATGGTCATCATATAGAGGATATTCCGGTAGTGAATGGTACTGCTAACACAACACTTGTTAAAGCAGAACATCCGGAAATTACTGATTTAGATCAGTTAAGTGCAGTTTATGAATCATTCTATAAACATTACCAGTATTATGGTGATCTTCAGCCAAGTAAATTAACTGTTGTGGCAGATCCAAACCCTGCAACAGCAAATAATACGGTAGTGATAAAAGGTTATCTGACTAATAACAATGTAACCAGTCCAGAATATGGTTTTGGAATTCAAGGTGCAACAATCACACTAACAATCGGTGATGAAACTTTCGAAGTAACCACCAATGAAGATGGTTATTATGAAAAAAGTTACACACCAACTGTTTTAGGTCATATTCCTGTAAATGCAAAATTTTATGCAGATTTAGGATTTGATTCAAGTTCTAGTGACGCAGATTTGCATGTAACAGAGGATAGTGGAAAACTAGCAACTCAAATAACAATCATAGCTCCACCTACTGAAACAGTTCACACTCCAGTAACAATAAGTGTTAAACTTACAAATGTAACAGCTCAACCAGTATCCCTTGATGGAAAAACTGTTCATGTAAATGTAACAAGTACCAATGTAGATACGGGTGAAAAAGTAGTTACAACATATGAAGGAGTAATAACTGATGGAGCATATACTTTTACTTACACACCAGAAAACACTGTTGGTATAAACATAACAGCAACATTTGATGGTGATGAAGTATACAAAAATTGTGATAATGAAACAAGAATCACAAACATTGCATTAGAAAAAACCAATTTAACTGTCGTAGCAGAACCTGATAAAATATATGTGAATGGTTCTGTTAGAATCACAGCTACCTTAGTTGACAGTTCAGGCATTCCTATTCAGGGACAAAGCGTAACTATAAGAGTAGATGGTAGAGCATTAACAGGTGTACCAGTTACTGATGCTGAGGGTAAAATAACTCTATCAGTACCAAACAATGCATACAAAGATACACCTTATGCAGTTACGGCTCATTATGAAGGTAAAAATTCTGTTTATGCAGGAAGTGATGCACAGGATGATTATAATGTAATTAAATATCCTGTAAATCTTGAGTTCACACCAATCGAAAGTGGTAGTGTAGTATTAAACACACCATTTAATGTAACTGTAACATTAACAAACAATACTAACAATACTAATCCTATCAGTGGCCAAAAATTAATTATTAAAGTAAACGGTGAAGAAATACTATTAGATGTAGATAAAGTAACTGATGAAAATGGTACTTTAACATTTGAATATACAGCAACTTCAAATATTCCATTAAACTTCGAAGCATTCTTCGAAGAAACAGGTGAGTATTCAGCTCAAAGCACAAGCTATACATATTCAGATACTATTGATTTACTTAATTCAATAATTACAGTAGATATAACACCAAATAATGCTTTAGTAAATGAAACAATAGTCATCAGCGGTAAACTCGAAGACAGTCAAGAAAATGTAATTAAAAATGCTGTAGTTATCATAAAAATTGATAATCATGTAATTACAAGAGTAACAACAAATGATAATGGTGAATATACATTAGAATTAACTAAAGAAGATTATTCAGAATACTTAAAGTATAATCCAAACCATTACAAAGTAACTGTATCCTATCCTGGTGAACCTGGAGCAATTCTTGGAGATGCAGCATCAGAAAGTTATGATATAACTAAAATGCCAACCAGCATACTCATATCACCATTCGATACGGGTAGTGTAAAAATTGGAGAAGAATCTCTTGTAACAATAACATTACAAAACGGTACAAACAACACTAATCCTATCAGTGGTAAACCAATTACTGTAACAGTAAATGGTGAACCAATAGATTTAACAGGTAAAGTAACTGATGAACTTGGTCAAATAACATTCGCATATGTTCCTAAAAACAATAATCCTATTGAAATAATAGCAACATTTGAAGAAGACGAAGTATATCAGGGAGATACTGAATCATACACATATAATGATCCAATAAGCCTATTTAATTCAACAGTATTATTAGACGTAGATAAAGATAAAATACTAGCTAATGAAACTGTAAGAATAAATGGTACATTATTATATGATACTGATAAAAAATTAGCAGATGCTGATGTAGTACTATCAATTGATGATAACATAATTAAAACAGTTAAAACAAACAGTACTGGTGAATTTGAATTAACACTAACAGTTGATGAATATGAACAATACCTTAAATTCAAAGACACACCATACACAGTGTTAGCAAGATATGCTGGAGAACCAGCAGTAATTCTTGGAAACTCTGGATACGAAACATATCAAGTAGTAAAAATACCTACAGCAATTACTATAGATGAAATTTCTGCAGGTAGTGTAGAAATAAACAAAGCATTCCCAATCACAATTACACTTACAAATGGTACTGAACCAATAAGTAACAAAGAACTAAAAGTAGTTATTAAAGGACAACCAGTAACATTTGAAGAAGGACAAAACAACACAAACAGTGAAGGTCAAATAAAATTTAACTACACAGTATATAACAATGAACAATTTGTTATAGATGTATTCTTCGAGGGTGATGACGAATACTATGCAAACACCACTGAATTATTATACAATTCAAAAATAGACTTATTAACATCAGAAATAACAGCAGAAGTCAACAAAACTGAAATAACAGTAGGCGAAAGCATAAACATTTCCGGTAAAATAGTTGATAGTCAAAACAACCCAGTAGTAGGTGGAAGCGTAGTAATTAAGATTGACGGAGTAAATGTTGCAAACGTTACAACAAATGAAACTGGAGAATACAGTTACGTACCAGAAGAAGACTACCTTAAATACAAGGACGGTCAATACGTGGTACTTGTAGATTACCCAGGACTTGACGGTGTAATACTTGGAACAAGCTCAAACGCATTCTACACAGTAAACAAAAAATCATCAGAATTAACAATCACCGCTCCGGACAATGCAGTAATCGGAGAAAAATTTAACATAACAGTAACATTATCAGGCGAAGAAGGAGCAATACCTGGTCAAACCATTAACTATAACCTCACAGTAAATGGTGAAACAATAACAGGCAGTGCAATAACCAAAGATGATGGAACTATAACAATTCCAAATGTTAAAGCAGAAAACAATAACCCTATTGTAATCGACGTAGCATTTGATGGTGATGAAGATACTTACGCAAGAAGTGAAGCAACAAAAACAATACCTGTTGACAAAATAGGCACAACAACAATTGTAGAAACACTAGACAACACAATTGGTAATGTAAGTATCGGCGTACAAGTAAAAGATAACGAAGGACAACCTGTAACAACAGGAAAACTAGAAGTATCAATACCAGGACTTACATTCATAGTAGATGTTACCGGTGAACAAACAAACATACCACTAGATATCAATACTCTTGGTGAAGTACCAGTAACCGTAAAATATCAGGAAAATGATGTATACCTCGGTAGTGATGGGGTAACTAAGGAAAGCTACGAAGCAGACCCAGAAAACCCTGAACCATTCGAAACAATCACAGTAGAACCAATAACAGCAACTATTGAAGTAGTTGTTCCTGAAGAAGCAACAGTTAACAAACCAGCAGAAA
>CAMNFZ010000040.1 GCA_946537725.1 uncultured Methanosphaera sp. | reverse complement strand
TGTGAACATCTTATCAACATAATAATTAGTTGTAGTGTTAACAGCCGTGTAAGTACTATTACCACGATAAATTACTGACACATTATTTAATCCTAAAGTATCAGCAGATACTTCATAACTATACTTACCTTCACCATCAGTAGTTACAGTTTCATTCAAAGCACCATTGATCCATATTTCAACATCAGCATCTGCAATACTGTTTCCATTTTCATCACTTAGAACACCACTGATTATGGTGTTATTAGTAATTACTACAGGACTTGTAGCATTAGCAGTAATCTGAGTAAATAACGGACTAACAGTGAAATTAAATGACACACTACTATTAGTGTAAGTATCGTTACCATCATAAACAATTGTTACATTATTTATGCCTGTGACATTTGTAGTATTCTCATAACTAAATTTACCTTCCTCATCAACAGGTACGGTTACATTAATTCCATTTATTGAAATGTTGATGTTTGTAGGTCCTACTGGTCTGTTGAATTCATCTACTAGTGTACCGTTTACGAATATTGTGTTGTTGAATTTAACAGCATTTACTGATTCAGGTATTATTGTTGTGTTTATTTTAGGAATTTCCACAGTATATGTAGTTTGATTAGCTGCATATTTAGGCATTCCTTCATATTCTATGGTTAACGTATGTTCTCCAGGAGTTAATACTATTGCAGTTACTAATTCGCCATTAACAATTATACCAGTACCTAGTTCAGTTTCACCTTCTTTGATGATAACGTTTCCAGTTGTTACATTGTTATTGTTTTCATCAGTAACTTTTATTGTAATTAAGTTGTTTCCTGGGCGTGGGTTGGTAATATTTGCAGTTACATTTGTTGGATGTTTTGTTACATTGAATGTAGTGCTGTTAACTGTAGCATTGAATGTGTTATTTCCTCCATAGTATACTGTTATATTATTTTCCCCAATTACGCTTGTTGGGAATTCATAGTAATATTTTCCGTCTGTTCCAGTAGTGTTAGTGTAGTTTACACCGTTAATTTCTATTGTTACTGGAGCATTTGGTATTATTATATCAAATTCGTCAACTAATGTACCATTAATGATTACAATATTATCTACTGTTGTGTTTTCAATTTTTGTAATGTTTATTTTTGTGTTGATTTTTTCAACTGTGAAGTTTCCAGTTGCTTCTACTCTTGAATGGGTTTCATTTCCATTAAATATTACTAATACTTCTTTAAATCCAGAAGTTGTTGCATTGTATTGACATGAATAGTTTCCGTCTTCGCCTGTGGTTACATTAGCAATTTCTATTCCATCAACAATTATTGTCAAGTTTTCTCCAACTATAGGATTTTCTTCTAAATCTTCATAGAATAAGTATCCTGTGATGTTTGTGGAGTTTCTGACTTTTGTATCGTTGATTTTGTTGATAGTTAAGTTTAATTTGTATAATGGAACGTCTATTGTTAATGTAGTTCTTGCATATTTGTATAATTCTTCTGTTCCATTGTATACAATGATTATGTCTTGAACTCCAGGTTCTAATGGAAGACTAATTTCAACAGTACCGTTTTCATCTACTGTACCATTTCCTATTGGTTCACCATCTTCATCATAGTATATTATAACTGTTCCTTCAGGGATTGGATTACCCTCTTCATCAGTTACATTGATAAATACGGTTGTGTTTCCAGCTTTTAAATTTGTAACATTTGCATCTATAAATACATCTAACTTATCTACTGTAAATGTTACATAATCATCCACTGGTTCTTGTGAATAATTTCCAGGATAACTGAGTGTTATGTTGTTTATTCCAATAACTGTTGAATTAAATTCAAAGCTGAAATAACCATAGTTATCCGTTTTAACAGTTATTGTTGTTGATTCATCATCATTTAATGTAGCGTTAAACTCTGTGTTTTTGAGTCCACGACCTGATTCATCTATTAAATAACCTGTTACTGTAGTATTATCTCCAAGTTCAACATTTGTTGCTTCTAGATTATCAAAGTGGGAGTAAAGTTTAATTACATTTACTTGGAATGTGTTGTTTGATGTATAGTATTTGTCAGTACCGTTGTATCTGAAGGTTATGTTTTGTAAACCTATTGTATCTGCAGTGTAGGTGTAATTTACATCTCCTACTCCACGGGTACTGGTATTGAATATTTCGGTTCCATTAATATATACTGTGATGTTTTCACGAGATAATCTGTTTCCATATTCATCAAATAGTATTCCATCTACAACTATTCTGTCTCCATAATTTACTGGAGAGATTCCAGTAATGTTTATGTGTGTAATGATTTTTTCTACTTTTATTTGATAAGTGTCAAAGCATTTCATATATTTGTTATCACCTGTGAAATTTACGATTATATTATAAATTCCATCTTTTGGTTGACTGAATATGAATTCGTAGCTTCCATCATCACTAGTATAGTCATGAGCTATTACTTCACCATTTACTGTTAGGTTTACTATTTTGTTTGCTAATTTGTTTCCAAATTCGTCTTCAAGTATTCCTTTAATAGTTGTTCTTTCATCGACTTTGATTAATCTATCTGCTTGTACTGAGATATCAGTTATGTATTTTTTAACTATGAATGCTTGACTGTCTTCGAATCCCCAGTAAACATCGTTTGTATCGAATACTACTCTTACATTGTTTCTTCCTACTTGTGTTGTAGTGTAATTGTATGAGTAGTAACCGTTTTCATCGGTTGTTAACTGGATTGGTACGGTAGCATTATTAATATACATGTTAACTTTCTGGTTTGCTATTGGTGTACCATTATGTAATACAAGGTATCCGTCAAGTTTTGTTACATTTCCTATAATTACAGGACTTTCTGCTGTAACATTTAGGATAGTGTCTAATCTTAGTACTTGAATAATGTCTGTACTGTTAGATTTCATATAGAATAATGATCCAATGTATCCTGCTGTAACATTTTTTGTTCCATATGTTGTGTATGCTACATCAATTAATACTGTACCATTTTCATCAGTTATGAAAGTATCTTGATGTTCATGGTCATTAACTATTATACTTTGGTTAGCTAATGGATTTCCACCAATATCAGTTAATGTTACATTAACTGTTATATTATCATATACATGTACTGGTGACGGAACTGTAATTGTTGTTATAGTTCTTTGTTTTACAGTTATGTTACCTGTATTGCTTGATGAATTATAGTAATCATCACCTTCAAATCTTGCACTAATATTATTTACTGCAACTTTATCAAATGAAGTGTGTACTACAACATAACCCCTATAATCTGTAGTTAAATTAATATCCGTGTAATTTGTTCCATTAATCGTAATTGTTAATGTTTTATTTACAAGAGATTCATTTCTACTATCATATAATGCGAAAATTATGTCTTCTTCCTGGCCAACCCTTGTTGAAGGATTGTTAATAATACGTATTGTTGTGTTTCTGAAAGATGTGATACGTACTGTTCCCGTGTCAGCTGAACTTTCATAGAACACATTATTAGCATTATATTTGGCTTCTATTACATATCTACCATAATCAGATTCGAGAACTTCTAATTTATTTGTTGTTAAATTATATTTTCCATCAATTACAGTAGCATTTCCAAGTTCTAAGTATTCCCTTATACCAGTAGAAACATTAGTGTATGAAGCGGTTAATGTTACGTTTCCAATATTTATTGGAGGATAACCTTCACTGGTTACATTTCCTGCTATTACTGTTTTAGTATCTAAGTTTTCTAGAACTTCAACAGTAGTGTTTGTACCAGCCCGGAATACCGTGAATGTTGCTGTAGCGGATGTATCTGTATGGTTTTCATCACCCAAGTAACTTGCCATTACAGTTACATACATTCTTTCAGGCCATGTCATACTTGAATTAGTGTAATATATTAATCCATTTGTTACTTCAACTTCTACAGGATCATAATCTCCTACTGTTAAATTAATTTTTCCAGTAAATGGATGATCACCATTTTCTTCAAGATTTATCCTAATAGTTGTTGATTTGTTAACATATGTGTTTTCTGGACTTAAAGCAACCCAAGTACTGTTTTTACCTGCAATTAAGTGGACAGGTAATGATGAATTTCTGTATTTATAATCTTCTGTACAGAATGCAGTTATTGTAACATCATCATTTGTATTAATAACATAACTTTCCACGTAAACACCGTTTTCATCGGTTTTTACGTTTTTAGTAGTTACTACTTCACCATTTTCAACAATTGTTATTGTAATGTTTTTGTTTTTAATCAAATTATGATCAGGATCATATAATGTGAATGTAACATTTGTTGGGTTACCATCAGTTAATATTGCAGTGTTGTTACTGTGGAAGTGAGTATGATATCTTTCAATAAATAGTTCACCATTAACTTCTGCAGGTATCTTGTATTTATCATTAGATTCATGTACTGATGCTACCACTTGAATATGACCATTATCATAAGCAGTGAATAAGTAAGTTATGTTACCATTTTCATCAGGCACTGCAACATATCCTGTTTTTCCTGTAACATTTAATGTTACATTAAAAGCACGGATTGTACTGTTATCCCTTGAATCGTATAAAGTTACATTTATGTAACCTTCATCATCAGGGTGTGTGACATTAGTTGGAAGTGCTAATGTTAAATGTGTTGGTACTTTGATTACTTCAATTACTCCACTAACTGTTGAATTTTCATGAGTAACGTTTCCTTTGAATGTTGCATTCATTGGATAGTTACCTGTTCGGCTGAAACTGATATCAGGAATTGTGATATATCCTTTATCTGTAGTGTTTCCTGTGTATTCTACTCCATTTATGTATACAGTTATGTTTGCATCGTACATTGGAGTACTGTTTTCTACTTCAAATAATCTTACTGTGACGTTTACTTTATCATCAACATATGTCTGATTAATTGGATCAAATCTTATCCTAGTAGCTTTACCCAGGTGAATCTCTGTTTTAGTAGTCATATCTTGATAATGATTACTAAGTGATCTGTATACTACTGTTGCATTAGTAATACCCTTTGTTATGTAAGGTCTGTAAATTCTAACAGAAGCCTTTCCATCGACTACTGCTCCTTCACCAATTGAATTAATATTTTCATCATAGAAGTAAACTGTACCGTTTCTTACAGTGTCATTATAAATGTTACTTAAGTTTAGTGTAACATTCACATAATATTCTAATACATCAAGTGGTATTTCAATAATACCTGGTACGTCAATTGTATCATTAAGGTAATTGTCAATGTAAACGTTTCCTGTGATACTTTCTGGTTGTACTGCTGCAAGTAACATGTCACGTTTAAGATCAGTGTTTGAAACAAATAAGTTATCAACTATTGTTGCTGTAACTACATTATTTGTAATAACTGCGCCTTCATCACTGGTGACTATGTTATTTGATACAGTGTTATTAATTAATGTTAAATATTTGTTGTTTAATATAACGGAATTTGTACCTGTGTTAGAATTTATTGTTGATTCGTTTAAGGTGACATTTCCGTCATTGTATATAACTGCTCCATCAACTGCATTGTTTGATGTGAATTCATCATTTGTTGATGCGAAGTTTGCTCCTTCAACATTATATAATACTCCACCGTTTTGAGCGGTACCCTTGGTGTATTGGTTATTTGTGGAATTAATATTTCCATTATTATAGAATACTGCACCATTTGTTGCTTTATTAGTGTTGTATACATCATTTCCCAGAACATTCAGTTCAGATTCTTCAGATACATAGTATACTCCACCATTTTCAGCTTGGTTTTTACTATATGTACTTCCTGTAGTATTTACTACTGCAGTTCCTTCCAGGTATACTGCTCCACCATCTGTAGCATTGTTTGAAGTAAATGTTGATGAAAGATTAGCTACTGAATTTTCATTAACATATATTGCTCCACCAGAAGTTGCATTGTTTGAAGTAAATGTATCCTGTTTGGAATTATATGTTACTCCATCAAGATAAATTGCTCCACCGTTTTCTGCAGTATTATCATTGAATACTAGATTGGTTGTGTTTAAATCTGATTTTGTGTAAATTGCTGCACCTTTTTCTGCTGTGTTGTTAGCATATACACCACCAACTAATGTAACATTTACTTCTTCATCAAGATATATTGCTCCATTAGTAGCGTTATTATTAATAAATTCATTACCGTTTGTTATGATTTGACTACCTTTAAATGCATATATTGCACTACCATTAGTAGCATTACCATTTTTATAAACAGCATTGTTTGAATTAAGTATTGATGAATCATTTAAGTATATTGCTGCACCATTTGTTGCATTATTTGAATCAAAGGTTGTTTTTGTTTTAACTACAAGTGTGTTATTTGCTGATGCATATATAGCACCACCATTTGTAGCATTGTTTCCTATAAATTCATCTGAACTAGTGCTTATGTTACTTGAATTACCTAGATATACTGCTCCACCATTAACTGCTGTGTTGTTTACATATTTTACATCGTGTGAAGAATTTATAACTACATTGTTTTCTGTGTAAATTGCTCCACCGTTTTGTCCTGCAGTATTTCCTTCCAATGTTAAACGTTCAATGGTTATTGTATTATTTTCACAGGTATATACTGCACCACCATTTTCTAATGCTGTGTTATTATAGTAATTGTTACCTGTACCCCTTAATGTACCATTATCTAGGATTGCTCCACCATTTGTAGCATTGTTTCCAATGAAAGTATTTGAAGTGGTTGTGAATGATGCATTATTGTATAATGCTCCACCAAGAGTAGCATTGTTATTTTTAAATGTATCTCTTGTAACAGTTGCATTACCATTATTGAATAATGCTCCACCTATTGTTGCATTATTGTTTTCCAGGTTACTTCCAGTACTCTCGAAGGTACCATTGTTATATATTGCTCCACCTATGAGTGCTGTGTTATTAATATCAGTACCTGATTTTTTAATCATTGTAGCATTTTCTGAGTTAAATGCTGCTCCACCATACAATGCAGTGTTGTTGATTAATTTGTTGTTAATACTGTCAATTGTACCATTATGATTATAAACAGCTCCTCCAATTAATGCGGAGTTATTTGCATATGTTTCATCTTCTGAATCAAGCAAACCTTCTTCAACATAAACTACTCCACCGTGTTCAGTAGCTTTGTTGTTAGTATAGTTTGATCCTTTTGCTTCAACTGCCCTACTAGTATTATTTATATAAAGTACTCCACCACGTGTTGCAGTGTTGTTTTCAAATGTATCATAGTTTGTTTCAAACATAGCATTTCTTTCAACATAAAATACTCCACCAAGTGTAGCATTATTGTCTCCGAATATACCGTTTGAAGAGGACACTATAGCTGAATCTGAAATATAAGCTACCCCACCTTTTTCAGCAGTGTTATTAATATAAATATCTTTCATACCACTGAATGATGCGGAAAAACCTTCTGTAGATATAGCTCCACCAAGAGTAGCATTGTTACCTGTGAAAGTGTTATTAATTGATGTAAGTCTACCTGCTACATGAATTGCTCCACCTTTATAAGCAGTGTTGTTTTCAAAAATGTTATTTGAAATAGTTAAATCTATTCCAGATCTAACTTCTATAGCACCACCCACTGCTGTTTCAGTATCATTTCTACCGAATGCTGTGTTGTTTATGAAAGTGTTGTTTTCTATAACAAAATCACCGATTACATATGATGTTATTGCAGCACCATGTGCAGCTGAATTGTTGAGGAAAGAGTTGTTAGCAATGACTATTGTTCCATAAGCAGCGCTTGTTCCTCCTCTGTGGAATGCTATTGCACCTCCTTCAGCAGCATAATTATTTACGAAAGTATTATTTATGATATTTGCATCAGCTAATGAACATATATGTAATGCACTTCCTGAGAAATCACTAGGGTCTCCCCCAGCTGAGTAAAGTCTGTTTCCTTTACTTTTTGAATCATTGAATATTGTGTTAGTTACATTTAATTGTCCTGAATTCATGAATATTGTTCCAGCAATGTTAAAAGAAGTTGTATTTATGAATTCACAGTTATCTATTGATAAATCTGTACGTTTTAAATTTGCAACTCCCGCATGGTTTACAGCATAACTGTTAATGAACTTTGAGTTATTTAAACTAATGTATGATCTTTCAGTTTCAATATTCGGTTCAAAACTAATTACTCCCCCATTTCTTGCGGTGGAATTAATAAAAGTACAATTTGTAATATATAACATCGTTTTAAAGTTAGAAGAAATTACTCCTCCAGTACAGTCAGTTTCCCTTCCACAATTTACAAAATTTGTGTTAGTTATATTGACCATAAATGGAGCTGTTCCAGAATATGAACCTATTTTAAGGAATTGGTTATTATTTTGACCATTAAATGTAGCGTTGTTACCTATAATTGTAACATTCCTTAACATATAACTAGAAGATAATGTATAACCATTTTTAGCATTTATATAATATATTCCATTTTCTTCTAATGTTATTATTAATTCATCCTGATTTCTATTATTATATATTGCATTAGTGAATTCATACCATGTAGTAGGATATGCATATGCAACTTCTTTAACAGATCCTTTTTCATTTACTTTCTGGATTGTTTTAGCATTAGTATTATTTGTATTTACTGTAGTTGTTTCGTTGTTTGTCGTTGTTGTATTTGACGTCTGACTAGTATTTATTTTACCTATGCTATTTGTAGTGACCGAGTTACTAGTATCTAAGCCACTATTGTAATTATTTTTATTATTTATTTTATTTGTTTGTACGTTATCTATCGCATGTGTTGTTTCTGTTGTTATAGAAGTATCTGAATATGTTACTGTATCATTATTTAGTTCTGTTGCTGTTGTTGCTGTCATACAAGATAACAACAGGATTATAGCACATGTTAAGAAAATAAATTTCTTATTTAACGTGACTTATACCTCCATTTTTGGACAAAAATTACCCATAATCTATATTTTTATCAATATGTATATATATAATTTCGCCATATGATGAATGATATATAAATTTAAAGATATGATTAAAATTATATTATATATTACGCCCATATTATCATCAAATTGTTAAAAAATCAATATAAAAGGATTATTTTTAAAAATAAATCTCTTTATTATGTTTAAATATTATAATATAACAATGTTAAACCATGATTTATTTGAAAAAACATAAAATATATTGGAATAAAAAAAGAATAAATTTAAGATAAATATTTATATAATGAAAAATAATAATGGGATTAATTCTAATTGAAGTGTATGTATTAAAACAACAAAGTATCAAAAAATGAAAATAAAAAAAATAGTAATAAAAAAAAAGAAAACATTTAAAAAAATATTCTTTAGAATGTTCTGAGTTTTCCTTCGAGCATGAAGTCTTTGATGTCTGTGATGTTTTCTAACCATTTATCAATGATTCTTGTTACATCTTCTTCTACATCCGATATGGAATATCCTTCTTCTGTTGTGATGTGTGCTGTTGCAGTTCTTGGTTGATCGATTGGTTTTCCTATTTGACTTAGGATAATCATGTCTATGTTTTTTACTCCTTCTACATCACTTACTACTTCTCTTGTTATTTCATTTGATAGTAAGTTGTATATTTTTCCAACGTGGTTGATTGGGTTTTTACCACTTGTTGCTTCCATACTCATTGGTCTGTTTGGTGTGATAAGTCCGTTTGCTCTGTTTCCTCTTCCTACTGAACCGTCATCTCCCATTTCTGCACTGGTTCCTGTTACTGTTAAGTAGTATCCGGATTCATCTTTTTTAGTTTCGTCGTCTGCAGTGTTTACTAGAGTTTCAACATTTAGGTCTGTTGTTTTTGCTGCTAAGTCTTTTACTATGTCTATTAATTCTTCTTTTCCACTGATGTATGCATCTCTGTCATCAACATATTTTGATACAAATGCTGCAGCTATTGTTAATGTTATATCATCTTTTTCTCTAAGTCCCATTACTTTTATGTCTTCTCCTACGAATGGGTATTGTTTTTTGAATTTTTTACTGTTTAGTAATTCTTCTGTTTTTAGTACTAGATTTTCTGTTTGTGAGAATGGTGCAAATCCTACTCCAAATGATGTGTCATTTGATGATGGTATTTGGTTTGGTCTTTGGAATACATCTCTTAAGTCTGCACTTCCTTCACCTATTTTACATTCTACTACTGTTCCATATTCTACGTCTAGGTTTATTATGGTGTCTTGTAGGAATTCTTTTGCTGCTTCGATTGCTATTGTATCTACTCCTACTTTGTGTGTTTCACCGTTTGGTAGGGTAAATTCGTTTGCTGCTCTTCCTGTTAATAGTATTTCTATTGGTTTTATGATTTGTCCACCACCAAATTTAGGGTCGGATTCACCTGCTGTTATTTGTACTTCGTCAGTATTGTGGTGTAATACGTGGCCTACTCTTTCTTTGTAAGTTTGTGATAGTACTCTACTTACTGCTTCGGCTATTCCATCACTTATACTGTCTGGGTGGCCTATTCCTTTTCTTTCCACGATTTCTATTTCGTTTAGTTCTACTGGTCTTTGAATTGCTTTTTCGATTTTAATATTTCTCATTTGTACACCTATTTATTTTATTTGTATAGATAAACGAATTATAATAATTGTTAATTAATTTTTGATTAAATTATACTGTTTATATATTTGTTTATTAAATATTTAATAGTTATTTATTAAAACTAGGAATAATTTTTAATATTTTTTTTAATAAAAATGTATAAGTAATATACAATATATAATAATAACAATATATTATGTATAATATTATAATCTACAATAAAAATAATAAACAAAAACATACAATAAAATGTGTCCCCTATGCCAATACATTTAAAAAAAGATTAATAGGATTAATTGGTAAAAACAATTTTAATGGATTAATATTCAAACAAAAATATTCAAACAGAATTAATGCAAGCATACACACATGTTTTATGAAACAACCCATAGACATTATATACATAAATCATGAAATGCAAATAAAAGAAATTACTACCCTAAAACCATGGAAAATATATATTCCAAAAAAAGGATATATAGAATACATAATTGAATTACCTGAAAAAAGTATCATCAAAAATAAATTAAAAATTGGTGACAAAGTAGTGATGCAATATGCAAAAAAGAAGAATTGATAAACCAAAAGGAATTATTCAAAAAGCCATGAATAAAACCAGAAAAAAAATCAATAAAGGTAATTTCAAGAAGGAATTATTCAAAATAGTGCCCTTAACCATAAAAAGTGACAAAATAGACAAAGAATTCGATAATTACAAAATTGTACATATCACAGATATCCACATAGGACAATGGATAACAAAAGAAAAACTTGAGGGTGTCATAGATATTATAAATAGTTTAAATCCAGATACCATAGTAATTACAGGAGATTACGTATCATACGATGCAGATAAATACCTTGATGATTTAGAAGAATGCCTGAAAAAATTAGAAGCAAAAGATGCTATCCTATCCGTACTAGGAAATCATGATTATTGGACCAATCCAGATGCAATTAAAAAATTATTAAAAAACAGCAACATAATCAACTTAGAAAACGAGATACACATAATCAATAGAGAAGATAAAAAACTTCAAATTGCCGGCATAGACAGTGTTACTGTTGGAAAGGATGACATTACAAAAATTGAGGAAAAATTAGATTATGATGCTCCTGCAATAATGTTAGTGCATGAACCCGATTTTGCAGACACAACATGTAAACTGGAACCATTTATACTCCAATTATCAGGACATAGTCATGGAGGACAAATAGCCATACCACGCATAGGCACACCGGTTCGTGGTAAAAATTTTATAAAATATCCTAAAGGAAGTTATAAAGTAGAAAATATGATTCAATACACCAATAGTGGTATTGGTACGAATATGTTTTGGTTTAGAATTAATTGTCCCCCAGAAATTACTGAAATTAAATTAGAAAAGGTATGAGAATAATGAAAATTATGTGGGCCATTACAGGGGCAGGTCACTTATTAAAAGAAAGCATTGAAGTAATGGAAGAACTATCTCAAAAGCATACCATTACAATAATCCTTTCAAATGCGGGACTAGAAGTTATACAGAAGTACGGATATTTGAATAAACTTCAAGAAATTAAAGAAAAAAATAATGAAAACAACATAATTACAGAAGAAGAAGAAAAATATTCTTATCCCCTATCAGGAAAGATAACTCATGAAAAATATGATTATATCATTGTAAGTCCAACAACTGCAAATACTACTGCCAAGATTGTTCATGGCATTGCCGATACATTGGTAACAAATGTTGTTGCACAATCCGGAAAAGGACAAATACCACTCATAGTTGTACCTGTTGATCAAAAAGAAGGAATCATTACCACCACCATACCACCATATATTAAAAAGGATTTATGTAAACGATGCCCATTCTGTAAAGCAAAAGTAATATGTCCACAAAAAGCTATTAACCCACCCTACATTGATTCAACCAAATGCATTGGATGCATGAAATGTCATGACTGCTGCATTTATGATGCACTAATTACTGACGAAAAAATAGAACTATATATTAGAAAGATAGATGCTGAAAATTCAAGAAAATTAGAAAAAATAGAAAATATAAAAACAGTATTTAATCCAAAAGATATAATGGAAAAAATTATTTAATCAGAATCTGACCAATTTTCCATTTCACTTTTAAAGAATTTATGAACATTTTCTGAACCTATCAATTCTTCTTTTAATTCCCAGTCAGATGGATATAATACAAATGGTTCCTGTTGTGTACCACCAACTCCACCATGACTTCCAATTAACTCTTCAAATGCATATACCTCATCTTTTTCTTCATTATAAATACTGTTTACCAGTATGTCTGGTACATGTTCAAAAGTATCTGTTCTTTTAAGGTTATTAATTACATTATCCCCATACTTTTTTAGAAACTCTTCACCAACATATTTATCATTGTCCATATAGTAAACATTATCATCAGATAATACCATTGTTCCAAGTATGCTTGATTTTACCATTATAAATCCAATACCCTCGTGATTAGATAATCCTTTCAGTAATCCTGGAAATGCATCTTCTATTTGTTCGTATGTTAACCTGTTAGACCAATCAGTGAAATATATTAAACCAAGATTTCCTGAGGCTAATATAATTGTTTGTGCAGTTTCATCCTTGACTAACTCGTCACTATCAAAAGATATTCCTATATCATATTTATCAGATAAATTCTGTAATCTTTCAATTATAGGATCTTTTTCTCTAAGATATTCCTTTTTTTCCATTATTTCTTTTATGTATTTTTGATTTAATGCTTTACCTTTATATTGTTTAAGTTTACCACGAGTATTATCTATCTTTTCATCAATTTTTTCCTTATTTTCCTTTGCAAGAGGTTTGATTGAAAAATTATCCCCAAAATGGTCTTCATTAGAATAAAGAATACTGTGAATAGTGATGTTTTCAGGCAAATACTTACTAACCAAATCATTTAATGTTAACCCATACTTCTGTTTAAATGTGGGACCTCCAGATTGACCATGATCAGACAATACTATTATATCATATTTACGTTTTGAATCATTTATAGCAGCATGTATACGTTTAATTTGAGTATCAATTTGTTTTAAAGCCTGAAATGAATCATTATCACGTATTCCTGAATGATGAGCTATTTCATCATAACCCATATACGTAGCATACATTGCATTATAATTTCCAGCATAAATATCTCCTATAAGAGTAAAAGTAGTAGCTTCTCTCATTACAACATTAGCCCCACTTCTTGCTACAAAATAGTATAAACTTCTATTGATTCTAGGTTGAACATCATTCACTACATGTACAATTCTTGAAAATAATTCCAGTAACATATCTGCCATAAACAACACTAGAATTCTAGCAATGACATAAGGTGATGAATAAAGATAATACCATGTTTTTGTATAAAAATCGGATAATTTCCTAAACTTACTATATGTTAGAAGATAATCTTCTGCATCACCAGAAAAAAGATTACTACGACTAGCTCCTTTATCTGACAATAAACCATTGCCATCAGAGATTGTTCTTTCTATATTAACTGCATCATATAAACTGTTTGAAG
>CAMNFZ010000039.1 GCA_946537725.1 uncultured Methanosphaera sp. | reverse complement strand
GTTTGTTGGTTGTTTTCTTGTATTTGTTGTGTTAGTTTTTTGTTTTTGTTTTGTAGTTTTTTTATTTGTGTGTTTTTTTCTTGTATTTGTTGGTTGTGTGTTTTTGTGGTTTTTTCTGTTTGTTGGTTGTTTTCTTGTATTTGTTGTGTTAGTTTTTTGTTTTTGTTTTGTAATTCTCGTATTTGTCTTTCCTTTTCATTAATGAGTTCCATATTTTCTTTGTTTAAACTTTCTAAGTTATTAATAGTATCATATAATTCTTTCTGATTTTTAGCTAAATCAGAATATTTTTTAGAATAAAACTGATAACTTTTGCTATAATCTAATACTTTTTTCCCTAAACTCCTTTTAATACTCATAAAATCCCCCTCTTTGCATGTAATATTTTTTTTTATTCATAAGCTTTACAAAATTCATTATAGTTTTCGGATTCTAAAAAATTTTTAAACAACATCTTATTTTTTTTATTTAAACAAGAATTTAAATCATCATACATATCATAATAATTAACAAATTTTAATATTTTTAATTTAGATCTATTATAATATTCTTCTTTATATTCATCAAGAATAAATTCATATCTTAACCTAATTATAATGAATAATTCATTTAATAATCCTTTTTTATAGAGGGTATATACTCCATATTTTATAAAAATTTTTAGTATATGGTCTATTATTTCAATTACACCCAATTCAATTTCATTCTTTAGTTTTGTAATAGATTCATTTCTATTTCTTCTGTTATGGTAACGATTTTCAACATAATATATTCTATCAGCATTTAAAAAGCTTTCATAGAAGAAAGGCTCATCTTGGTGTATTAAATTTTTTGGAAATTTAATATTTAAACTTATTAAAAACGATTTTAAATATAATTTATTCCAAGGAACAACAGCTATATTAAATAAAACATCCTGTGAAATGTCTTTAATTCCAAATAAATGATTTAAATATTTATCCATTCTTTTCATGTCAAAATATTTTTCTATTTGGAATGTATATTCTTCATGATTATAACAAGTTGTTTTATACATTAAAATTTGTGTTTTTTTCTTTTCAGCCAAATCATATAACTCTTTTAAAGCTCTTAGGTCTAAAAAATCATCTGAATCAAGGTATTGTATGTATTTTCCTTTTGCTTTAGTTAAACCATAGTTTCTACAACCACCTGAACCATTTTTTTCGTTCATAACAAAACATTTAACACGCTTATCCTTTCTTTCATAATATCTAATTATATCAACTGTGGAATCTGTTGAAACATCATCTACACATATTATTTCAATATTTTCTAACTCCTGCATTAATAAACTGGATATGCAATCATCTATGTACTTTTCTACATTATATGTAGGTATTATTACTGAAATCAATATATTAAAATTCTTGTTTTCATTATATAACATGTCATAAAATGTTCTGAAATATTTTGACACATAATAATGTATCATTATAGAATAATTATTTGAAATGGTTGAACATGTGTTGTCAAATTCTTTTTTAATGACTTTCAAGTCCTCTTCGGATAATTTTGGAATGTTATCAAAATCTATTTCTGGCAGGTTTTCTGTAAAATCACATAATAATTTTCTGTTATTATTGTTATTTAATTTATTTAGCACGTGTTTTATGGAAGTTGTATATTCAATGATTTCTTTAGCATTATTAAAAGATAGTTTTTCATTTTCATGTGGACATTGAACTATGAACTGGTCTGATATTGGATGATTATTTACTTTTGTTAAAACATCTGCTGCAAAAGTCAGATTAAAGAATTTTGCATCTAAGTTAATATTCTTTTTTTCTAAAAATTTTTTATTATATATACTGTTATGTAGCATATTTTTTAAAGAATATTTTTCATAAGTTGTTGAAGATTCATTGTATTTAATTTTTGCTTGTAGTAAATCAATATTCTTTTTTTCTAACATGTTTTTAAATGTTTTTAAAGTATTTGTATCATATAATTCGTATCCTTCTTCAATAAATAAAACATATCTGCTTTGTGATTGTTTTAAATATTTATTCAGTTCTTTATATTCATTAATCATTATGAATTTTTCTTCGATTTCTGAATTTTTAATCAAATTAGAAAAAGATTCATTAAAATGTTTTTTTAAACATATTACTTCGTACTCTTGGATTGTTTGATTTATAATAGAATTAATAGTATTATCAGTAAGTGCCGGAATATTTTGCGTATTTGGTGTTAAAATAATTGAAATAAATGTCATTTTTCTTCCTTTATATCATCAGTCTATTTAATTATCTTTTATATATGTTTTTTTATGTTAAATATATAATTATTTATATTTACTCAGAGTATCTTTTTTAAATCTCATTAATGATAAAAAGTAATGTGAAAAATGCCCAATATCAAGGAAATTCGAATATAATATATTAGATATGATAAATAGAATAAAGAATATATTAAAAAAAATACTAGCACGGTATAAAAATTATAATAATCACGGATTTGAGGGGGTATTATATGAATATTAAGAAAATATTCATTATCTCTTTAATATTGATGTTTCTAGTAGTACCGGTATCATTTGCAGATGATGGAGATTATACAATTCCATCTGCAGTAAATGAGATAACAGTACAAGACGATGGGGCAACAATAATAACAGAAGATATCATTTATGATATAGAAGGTAGAGTTAATGGTGTGTATAGGGACATTCCTCATGATAATGAACAAAGAATATCCAACATCACGGTCGAAACACCAGGATATTATAATACAGTAGAAATAATAAATAAAGCCGAAAATACTAAAATCAAGGTATGGCTTTATAAAGATGCGGCAAAAACTCAGAAAATCAACGGAGATAAAGTAGAAGTAAAATATAATTACACATTCAATAAGGGAGTTAAAATTTATAATGATATAGCAGAACTACAATACCAGTCTTGGGGTAATCAATGGAAGTCAGGAGTAGATAATCTTAAAACAATAATTCATATTCCAGGCACTAATGAAGAAACAGAATACTGGAACAATCCAGATACTCATGTAGTAAGCAGTAACTGGACCAATTCAAGTACATTAGAAACAAAACTACAAGATTTACCCGAAAACTCCCTATTTGAACAACGTATACTGATGCCAACATCATATTTTAAAAGTCATGAAAATGCCAAAGTAATAAATATTGATGCCAAAGCACAAATTGAAGAAGACCAACGAAAATATGCAGAAAAAAGAGATCATGATAATTTTATTTCACAAATAATAACAAGTATATTTGGCCTACTAATGATTATACCTGCAGGAATCTACGCAATATTTGGCAGAGAACCAAAAATAAATTATAAAGCAGATTATGAATATGATCTTCCAACAAACTCTTCAATAATAGAAGTAAACTCAATAGTTGACGGCAATGCAGGAGAAATAAATGATAAAGCAATGTATGCAACAATACTCCAATTAATCAATGACAAATATTATGATATCATATCCAGTTTGGATGAAGACACCATAATAAGACAAACAAACAAGGACACCACTAATCTAAAAGACTATGAAAAAGCATTAATAAAATACCTGTCAAAATTCAGCAGAAACGGGGACATATCACTAAAATCAATAAGCAACATTGAAGACCCTACAGAATACACAGAATTTAAAGAATCATGGATAAAAAAAGCAGAAAAAGAAGTACCAGAATCATTAATAACAAAATACTTTGATGATAAAGGATCAACCATATTCACAATATTTGCATTAATAATGCTTGTTATAGGTATAATTGGTTTTATAGTTTACCTACTAATGGACTTTGAAGGAATATTTGCCACATTAATGCCTATTGTATTAGTAGGACTTATCATAGAAGCAATTATAATGTTCAGTATACCAAACACAGTACCAGGTAGATGGACACCAGAAGGCAAAGAATATCATGATAAATGGGCAAACTTCAAAAATTATATTCAAGACTTCAGCCTAATAAAGGAACATCCACCAGCATCAGTAGAAATATGGGGAAAATACATTATATATGCAACAGCACTAGGATGTGCAGATGAAGTATCAAAAAATATGAAAAAATATTTCGACATGATACAAATATCAGATGATTACTTCTACGAAACAAACGCAGTAAGATTCGTATACTTCGGCGGATTTAATCATATGGAATCATCATTCTCCACACTAACTAAAGAAGCATCCAATTCTGACGGAATAGGAAGTGCAGGTGGTGGAGGATTTGGTGGAGGTGGAGGTGGAACCTTCTAAAACCCTCACCATCACTCCTTTTTTTAGAAAAATATAATACATAATATCATTAAATATTTTAACAATTATTAACACATTATGGGATGATATTCATGAATTTAAATAAGAATATGAAATATTTTATTTCAATACTATTAGTGTTAATTTTCATAATAACGCCATTAACTTATGCAGCAGATGGAACATATTCCTTACCCACCGCAAAGGAATCAATCGTTGTGAAAGACAATGGATTAACAACAGTAACAGATGAAATAACATATTCCATTAGTGGAACAGTAAATGGAGCATCAAGAATAATACCATTAACAGGAGAACAGTCAATAACCAATATTAGTGTTGAAACACCAGGATACTATAATACATTGGAAATACAAAATGCTTCAAAACAAGTTACCATTAAAGTATGGCTATATAAGGATGAAGCAAAAACACAAAAAGTCTCAAACGAGGACGTGAAAATAATATATCATTACAATATAGAAAAGGGAGTTAAAATTTATAATGATATAGCAGAACTTCAGTACATGTCATGGGGAAACGGATGGAATAAAGAAATACAAACATTAACCACAACAATAGAAATACCCGGAAATAATCAGGAAACAGAATACTGGAACAACCCAGACACACATGTTAAAAGCAGTGAATGGACATCAAACAATATATTAACAACAACATACAACAACATACCACCAGAAACAACAGCAGAACAACGTATACTAATGCCAAAAACATACTTTAAAACTAGTGAACATGCCGATGTAATAAACAAGGATGCAAAAACACAAATAGAAAAAGATCAACAGGAATACGCGAATAAACAAAACTTAAACAACAATCTTCCAATAATACCAATAATAATATCAGCACTACTAATAATAGCACCAATCGGAATGTACATAAAATGGGGACGAAACCCAAAAATAACATACGAAGCAGATTATGAAAGTCAAATACCAACAAACGATTCACCAGTATTTGTTAATGCAATGATACCTGGAATTGTAGACGAACTTACACCAGATGCATTCATAGCAACTCTACTGGACTTAATAGATAGAAAATACTATAAAATAGTACTAAGCAATGAAGAAGACACAATAATTCGAAGATACAACAAGGACACAACCAGCCTAAAACTTCATGAAAAAGACATAATAGAATTTTTAGAACAGTTCGAAAACGAAAAACAACAAATATCATTAAATAAAATAAGCGAAGATTCATACACAGTTCAAAAATTTGTCAATGCATGGAAAATAGATGCACTTAAAGACGTACCAGTATCACGAGTAAGCAAATATTTCAACAAAACTAAAGAAAACTTAATGTCAGGATACAACATACTGGCAATATTCTTTGGAGTATTAATAATATTTGGATTATTATGGTTCGCAACAGGACCACTGGTAATGATAGGCGTCATACTGGGAGCAATCTTAATAATTGAACAAATAATAATATTCTTCTTCATAGACACACCATTAGGAACATGGACAAGCGAAGGAAAAGAATTTCATGACAAATGGAAAAACTTTGAAAAATACATTAAAGACTTCAGCTTAATCAAAGAACGACCACCCGAATCAATACAAGTCTGGGGAAGATTCCTAGTATATGCAACAGCACTAGGATGTGCAGATGAAGTATCAAAGAACATGAAAAAATACATAGAGTTCAACAATATTCCAGAAACAGTATTATATGACTTGGGAGTAGTACCTATAGGATACTTCTGGGGAATGTATAATATGAGAAGAATATTTATTCCACTAGGTTTTAATAATCCTGATATGGGAACAAGCGGATTTGACACAGGATCCTTCGGTGACATAGGAGGACCAGGTTCTGGAGGATTTGGTGGAGGTGGAGGTGGAGTATTCTAAATAATACTTCATTCCTCTTATATTTTCATTATCTTTTTTTTACAATTAGGACATTTTTCATTCACAATATTGTTTTTAATGTGATAACCATCTCTTTCTATCAATAATTCATGACAATAGTTGCAGTATGTATTATCATATTCTGATGAATAGGTGTTTCCTGCATAAACATAGTTTAAGCCATGTTCTAATGCATAATTACATGCATCAAAAATTATTTCTTCATCTGTTGGTTTAATATTTGATAATTTATATTGTGGATAAAATGCTGAAAAATGTAAAGGAATGTTTATATCAATATCTTCAATTGTTTTCACAACATCTTTCACTGAATTGGTATTGTATTCTGGTATTAATAATGTTGTTACTTCTAAATGAATGTTATTTTCATAATAAAATTTTATGGAATCAAGTACTGGTTTTAAATGTCCTGAGCATACCTTTTTATAAAATGCATCATCCATACTTTTTAAGTCTACATTAACTGCATCAACATATTTAACAAGATTTTTTAAAGTTTCATAGGAAGTGTAACCATTTGTTACTAGTATTGTTTTAATATCATGTTCTTGTGCAATCTTAGCAGTGTTAACAATCCATTCCGGATAAATTGTGGGTTCATTATAGGTCCAGGAAATACTTTTAAGATTATTATTCAATGCTATTTCAACTAATTCATTTGAACTGAATGTTTCTGTTCTTACATGTTCAGGATTTCTTGGTTGGGCAATTGTATGGTTTTGACAATTCAAGCATTTTAGATTACAACCTAAAGTACCAATAGATAATGTTCTACTTCCTGGCATAAAATGATATAATGGCTTTTTTTCTATTGGATCTATTGCAACAGCAGTTGTTTCAACCAAATTTTCATTAATATTATTTTTTCGTCCACAAACACTATGTTCTATCAGACAATTGTTTGGACAAACAGTACATCTTTTCATCTAATCATCCTTCAAATGTTCATAGCCCCTGGTTGGAATTATTTCCACAGAATCCTCTTTTATTAATGTTATCTTATCTGATTTATTTGTTTTTCCGATAATGTGCAAGTTTAGTTCATCTTCATGCTTTTTATATTCTTCTTCATTTATTGTCATTAATAATTCAAATTCCTCACCAAAATGTAGAAGATAATCGGTTAAGTCTTTATTATTTATTTCAGCTACTTTTTCTATGTTTTTATTGTATGGTAATTTATTGTAATAGATTTCAAAGCCTATTTCTTTATTTTTGTCACTTAAATGTCCTAATTCAACAGCTAATCCATCTGTTATGTCGGTTATGCTGGTTGTTATGTCAGGGTATTTTCTTAAAGTTTGTGAAAGTTTCATAGGCAATTCTGGTTCAAGAAGTGTTTTTATTATTTCTTTTTTATTTTCCTCGGGAATGTTGTCTTTTTCATATAATAAGTCCAGTGCAGCGGCAGGACCTCCTAGTTCTCCACTAACACCTATTAGGTCACCTTCTTTAATATTGCTTTGTAACTTTATTTCTTCATCAATTATTCCCGTGCTTGTTCCGGATAATATGATTTCTGAGTTTTGATTTATGTCTCCGCCGATAAGTGTTATGTTATATTGTTCGCATTTGTTTAGAATTCCATCTGTTAGTTCATCATATTCCTTTAATGTCATTTCTGGTGGAAGTGCCATGGATATTAGTATTGATTGTGGGGTTGCGTTCATTGCTATTATGTCACTTACATTTACTGTTACAACTTTTTGTCCCATTTGATATGGATTCATTTGTTTTGGAAAATGTGTGTGTTGTATTAGCATGTCTGTTGAGATAACAGTATAGTTTGTAACGTTTTTGATGAGGGCTGCATCATCATGATAACTTTTTTGAACCTTTTTATCATTGACTACTAGTTTTTTGTCTCTTTTGTCTAGTAATATCTTGATAAGTTCTTTTTCTCCTACTTGGGAGATGTGCTTGTTTTTCATATATTTATATTTTAAAAAAAGATTATAAAAAAATTATTGTTAGGGGGGGGATGTTTTAGTTTATTGTTTTATTCTAAATGTGGATTTACTCTTTCTGCTACTATGTTTACAATAGCATCATCTGCACCTAAAGGTTCGGTGTAGATTATTTCTCCATCAAACTCAACGGTTTCTACTTCTTCGCCATGGTGGTGGTGATGGTGGTGTCCGTGTTCTTCTCCATCAGCATGATCGTGTCCATGTGAATGTCCACTTCCTAGTTTTTTTGCATCTTCAGCAACTTCTAATCCTAAGATTGTTGGAATGTCACGTTTTGTGTGTAATCCGTGTGCTAAAAATACTGGAGTTACGATGATTTTTTTCACACCAGTTTCTTTTAATTTATTGAATGCTGTAGGTATGTTTGGTTCTGCTAATTCCATAAATCCTACTTCTATGTTGTAGTCAGGTTGTGTTTCAGCATATTTTGCTGCTACAGCTTGTACAACTTCTTTGTTGTAAGGTAATCTGCTTCCATGGCCTACTAATAGTATTCCAGTGTCATTATTTGAGTTTGAATTTGTATCCATATGATATTACTCCTTCTTTTCCTTCCTCACGTATTTTTCTAAATACTACTTCTACTTCATCGCCTATGTTTAGTTTTTCTACATCACAGTCGACTATTTGTGCTGTTACTTTTGCACCTTCATCTAATTCTATAATTCCAACAGCGTATGGTGAGTTGTTCTTAAATTCATCTGTTGCTGCGTATATTACAGAGTATGAATATATTTTTCCAGTTCCTTTAAATTGGAGGTCTTCAATGTCACCATGGCTTCTACAATTTGGACAAACTACTTTTTTTGGGAAAAATGTTTGGTTACACGTGTTACATTTGGTTCCTATTAAGTTATATCTTTGATTGTTATGACGCCATCCTTTTACAATGTCACTCATATTATTTCCTCCGTTATAATAAAAATTTTTATAAATATGTTAATTATTCTTAATTAATATATTTATTTAACCTGTATTTATTATTAATTATTTGAAACCTTATTTTCAGTATATATCTTTGAATATTGATAAACGTATTTAATACTTTTTGATAAAAATATGCCTGAAAAGTAATACTTTTTCGTATTTTTTTCATAGTTTTTTATTGATAGGGGTTCTATCTGCTTTATAGTGTCTTATAATTTTTTTAATATTTAATGAAGCATTTAATACTATTTGTTTGTTTGGTTTCTTTTTAAATGTCTTTATTTTCTTTTTATAAATATTTTTTATTGGTAAAATATAATTATTTTATGGTTCATATAATTATTTGGTGATATCATGGATAAGATAGTTCATTATTCTATTATTGATAAATTATCTTCAGATGATGTGATTTCTATTTCAATTAGGATAACTGTAAAGGGATTTCCTGTTTCGGAAGTTTTAGAATATCATAATGGCGGAAAGTGGTCTCAGGATATTTCTACTATTACCCGAACATATAATGATGAAGAGGTTCAGAGTCAGTGGAGTAACTTCCAATCCAGGTTGTTGTCCTTTTTGGATGATGGTAATATGAGAGTTATAATGGATATTATGTCATCTGATGATGAATATTATTCAAACAAATATAAATTAAAAGTTATCGTAACATCATTTGATATTATTGATTAATTTATCATCATTATTAACTTTTTTTTAAACATTCATATACTTTTTTTAGAAATTTTTATAAATTATATTCCATATACATAATATTATTAAAAAATATTATGAAAATTATTAAAGAAGAAAAAGGTTACATAACAAGCATAATTCTTTTAATATTATTAATTCCAGTACTTCTACTGATGATAATAATAATAGAAGAATATTCGGAAGATACAAACACCACAATCCAAAATATAGAATCAGAAAAAATCAAAACAAAAACAGAAGATTTTGAAAACGAAATCATAACAATCTCCAAAGAAACATTACACAACGTCACATTAGATGTTATAACTAGAAAAAAAGCACTGACAAACAGTCGAACATATCTAAAAAAGATTATTCAGGAAAAAATAAATGAAAAACAGAAAAAATATGGGGCAGAAAATATTATAATCAACACAGAAGTTAAACAAATAGAATCTTCCAATGACCCATTTAAAATAGAAATAAATTATATTATAACATCAACAGCCAACAATTCAAACATAAAAATTAGAAAAGAAAATAAAAAATTAATAGACATTACCGATACTAAGTATCCAGTATATGATCCATTACCAACACTTAAAATAGGAGCAACAATTAAAAACAATCAAATTAACTTCCAGGACAAACTAGCAGAATATATAGAATCAGAAAATAACACAGCATATACAAATGCAAAAACAAGTATAATAATAAAGAAATGTCCATATAGTGATTACATTCAACATGGAAATAATAATCAAACAATAACAAACTGTTTACACAATCATTACTATCATAATAGTCATGATGGGTTATGCTTATTATGTAGGTTAGAAAATAAGACAAGCTGCAATCATTATGGTATAGAAACATTCATACTTCCAACATTGGAATATGATAAGGCACCAGCATCGATAGATCATGTATTATTAAACGATAAAAATAATCAATATGATGGAAATAAAATAAAAATCAACAATAAAACCATATTGTATCTGGATAATGGACATAAAACTAAGTACGGGTTATGAATAACAAGGGACAAATAATAATAACAGATTTACTATTGTATATAATAGTATTGACAATAATATTGGGTTTAATTATTTTTTCAATGACAATATTAAATGATAGTCAGGTAACGAGAATAAATAATAAACAATTAAATAATCTATTGGATAATAGTTTAGAAACATTAACTGAAACTAGTGGATTACCAAGTAAATGGGAATATATGGATAATGATGACATTAAGACAGTTGGATTGAAGTCAGATAATAATAATTTTATAAGCTATCAAAAATTGATGAAACTGAAAAATAACAAGCATTTACTGGATAGTTACTTTCCAAGTGGTGTTGCCTATGAATTAACATTATATCCAAAAAATAATGAAAACAGTAGGATGTTAATTGCTGGTAATTATTTGTCAAATCAGAAACAGGTATTTTCAAAAAGTGAAATAATATTAATTGATTATGGATACAATATTACCTCATTTTACAAAGATAATAATATTAATTCCTGCTATTATAATCATAATAAAGATTGGGCTTGTAAGCCATTTACTATAAGTAAAAGTTTATTAAATGAAGGTGAATATTATATTATAACAAATGATAACATTGAATACATACTCTCCAACACATATTCTGAAAACATAACACAAAATGGTAAGGGAATAATAAACATAAACAACAATCTAAAACAATTAATAAAAAACGAAAACGAAACAATATATTTACACATAACCTCCCATAATAATGACACATACTTAGTATACGATAAAAATAATATGGAAGAACACCTAAATAATGTAATCAAACCTGAAGTTTACATATTAAATATGAAAGTAGCAATATGAGGAGCCAAAATATGGAAAATAAAGTACTGGATGCATTCAACAAAGCATCAACAGACTACGATAAATACAGAAAACAAGCAATACCAAACATGGAAATATACTACAACACAGCAATAAAACTAACACAAAAATATGAAAACCCAGAAATATTAGATCTAGGCGCAGGAACAGGAATACTAACACAACTAATACACAACCAACACCCACAAAGCAACATAACACTAGTAGACCTATCCACAGAAATGCTAAAAAAAGCAAAAGAAAAATTCAAAAACAAAAACTTCAAATACATAGAAGCAGACTACCTAAAACACGATTTTAAAAACAAATACGACATCATAGTATCCTCTCTTTCAATACATCACCTAACAGACAAAGAAAAACAGGAACTATACAAGAAAATATATGAAATGCTAAAACCCAATGGCATATTCATCAACGCAGACCAAGTAAGGGGATCAACAGAATACACAGAACAAACATATAAAAAACAGGACGAAACACACCTAAAAAAACAGGACATACCTGAAGAGGAAAAAGAAATCCTAAGAAATCGTAGAAAACTGGATAAACCAGCAACACTAAAAGATACCTTACAATGGTATGAAGAAATAGGATACAAAAATGTAGACATATACTACAAATATTACAGGTATATAGTAATAGCAGGAGAAAAATAAACACAATACTCCCATATACCCTCCAATTATATTTTAATCACCATTTGCTTTTAGTAAAAAAAGATAAACATTCATTAAAATTCTAATTATATAAATAACTTAAAAAACAAAAATATGCATAGATAAGATGAAAAATAACAATACAGAACCATATAACAACCAAATACAATGGGAAAAAATACTAAAAAATTATGCAATACTGATAATAGGACTATTCATAATGTCCTTTGGCGTAGCATTATCCGTAATATCAGACCTGGGAACAACACCCATATCCTGCATACCAAACGTATTAAAATATGCAGTACCCCTCTCATTAGGAACAATAACAATAATATTCAACTTCCTGTTAATACTGATACAGGTCATTATACTAAAATCAGAATTTCAAAGAAAACAATGGATGCAGTTAGTGGTAACAATAATATTCGGATACTTCATAGACTTCGCACTATACATATTAGAGCCAATAAAACCAACAAACTACATATCACAATGGATACTATGCATAATAAGCTGCTTCATAATAGCATTGGGAGTATACATGGAAGTAACGTCAAATGCAATAGTACTGCCGGGAGAAGGCGTATCACTAGCTGTAAGACATGTAACACACATAGAATTCGGAAAACTCAAAACAGCATTTGACACATCAAACGTCATAATCGGTGCAATATTATCCATAACATTATACGGTTCATTTAGAGGAATAGGATTAGGAACAATATTTGCAGGAATAGTAGTAGGATACATCGTCAGAGGATACAGACAATTATTTAACCTAATATCAAATTAAGAAGATCAAAAAAAAGTATGGAATTAAGATTTTAATTAAAATCCTCATAATGCTTAATTAAATCCTCAGCTTCTTCTTCCTGAGAATAATAAATTTTATCGTTTTGTGGACTGTAATATGGATAATTTTCCCTTACAGACACTTTTTTACCCTTATATATGATATCAATGTAATCACCAGCTTCATCAACAGAGTATACTTTTTCTTTTTTATTAGAAACATTGTTTGTCTTATTTATTAATGAAATGTTCATGATTTCACCAGTATTTGCATTCATGATAACATTACCTCGCTCATATGTTCTGTCAACATTATCTTCATCAAATTCTTCAATGCTAATATTATAAAATGGTGTATTGTTTTCAACAAAACCGGATATTCTGTATGAGGCTTCATTAATGGAATAATTTGTATAAAGTTCCTTCTCTAAGATCTTTTTTGCCTCATTATGTGATAATTTTGGCATAATGCCGTCTATAGGTGTTGGTTCATCACCTGTTTCTCCTCTGACTGCCCCACCATCAAATGAGTATCCATCCTTATCATTACCTGTTGGACCTGTATTGGCATTTATTTCAAAGAATGCACACCAACCATAGTCATCATAAACATCAACAATATAGAATGGTGTTCCTTTATCATCGTATATTAATGTTGCATTTGATGTGAAATTAAGATATTGATTATTTAATTTCATAATCCGTATAACTTCTTTTTCTATTTCTTCTTTTGATATTTTAGGTGTTTGACTGTGTACTTTGCCGGTATTATTCTTTTTTAATTTTTCAGAAATTTCTTCCGTTCCAATTTTTATATTGCCGCTGTTATTAACATTAACCACGGTCTTGTTCATGTTAATATTTGAATTTTGTGGGTTGTGATTAGAAGTATCTGTCTGTGTATTATTCTCAGAATCCAAAAATGTAATACATCCGGATACAGATACTACTCCTATAACTAGGATTATTATTAATATAGGTGTAAATATTTTCATATCTTTTACCCCCATTCTCTTCTATTTCTAGGCATATTTTTAAAATTATTTTCTATTTCTGTTTAATTAATCTATTAAATTCTAATGATGAGAAAATAACCAATTTAAGACTTTAAAATAGGTTAATTTATATTTATACTCATCTACTAAATGATTGTAATAAGTAATATTTATATTTTTTTAA
>CAMNFZ010000038.1 GCA_946537725.1 uncultured Methanosphaera sp. | reverse complement strand
TGTTAAACGTTATGAATGTCGTAATTGTAGTAAAGGATTTAGTGCAGATATTAGTAGTGTGGTTGACACTAATTTTAGTGTCTCAAGACATATTATAAAGATAATACATGATTACTATGCTATTTATGGCACACCAGTGCGTAGAATACAGGAAATCATGAAAAGAATTCATAATGTACGATTATCTTATCAGGAAGTACAGGACATTATAGTAGATTATAGTATTAAATATGAGTCTAAATTGAAAAATTATTCAGGATATTATGTATTTGATAGTTTATAGGTTAAAATAGATGAAATCAGTGATAAGTATGTTTATTTCTTTGCATTATTTGATGTACATCATAGAACATTAGTGGATTATAAAATAGTTAAAGAAGAAAATAGTGAAACTGTTTATGATTTCTTACGAAAAGCTACTCTTAATCAACCACGTAAAGCAATTACAACAGACTTGCATTTTGCTTATCGTAAACCTATACAAGATTTAGGGTTTAAACACCAATTATGTGAATTCCACACAAAACAAAACATCAACAAATACTTGTACAACTATGTAAAAGATAACAATATCACAAAAAAGACTCAAGGAATTTAAAAAATATTTAAAAGAAGTTTATCAAATTTATGAAGCAGATAATAGATTTGAAGTACTGGATATATTGGATAATCTTTCTGGTAGGCGTGAAGAGTTTCCGGATGTTATTAATGAGATTATTGATAAAAAAATACGTCCTTATTCTCGTTATTTGACTATGTTTCTTGAAGATGGTTTTATTGAACGTACTAGTAATTGGATTGAGCGTATTTTTGGTGATTTAGCACCTAAGTCTTTAAAAAATAATTTTAAAACATTACGTGGATTTTTATCTAGACTGGATTTGAAGCTAGAAAGATGGGATTCTCGAAACACATTTTTATGATGGAAAAGGTAACTTCACCACACATCTTGACAACACCTAAATTATTTGATGAAAACAACCACCCAGTAAAAGGTGGTGTGAAATTATTAATTAACAACGGAAGAAAAACCATAACAACAGAAGACGATGGAACATTCAAATACACATACACATTAACAAAAACAGGAACAAACAACATAACTGCATCATTCATTGAAAACAACAAATACACATCAACCAACACAACAACAACAGCAAAAGTAGAAAAACTAGCAACCAAAATAACAATCAACCCTATTGGCACTATTCAACAAAAAACTAAATATACCATTAGTGGAAAAATTGTTGATGAAACAAATAATGCAGTAACAGGAACAATAAAATTACTAATAATAATGGTAGAGCAACCATTAAATCAGACAGTACCGGTGCATTCACATATACTTATAATGCTACAAGAGCAGGTGAAAACACTGCTACAGCATCTTATCTTGAAAGCACAAACTATCTTGCTACAAATAGTTCCGTAAATTTCACTGTAAAAAGGAAAGTTTAATTTAATTTTTTTTTGAGGATAATACATTTTATCCCCACTTATTTTTTTGAGAATGTGAAACAATTCAGTTTTGATGTTTTCTATCAAGATTTTGTTATAACTATGTTCATAGTTGTCAAATATATCCTAAGATTATGTTTAATCCATGCTATAATAATATATACAATTCACATAGCAAAATAATTGTCGCACACCCTCAGACAAAAGAAAAAAAGTATGGTTGATGTACAGGAGAATGGAAAAAAACGTATACTACAAAAGCGATTCAATTTCTTGAATAAATTCTTTAGCATGAGATATTAATTCTTCAGCTAATTCTCTAGAAAAAACAGCAGAGAAATCATAACTTGACTGATTTCTAATATCTCTAGCATCATGGATATAACCATAACATTTCCTGCTAAATACACCTTTTTTAACACATTTAGATAACTTCCTCAAAACACCTTCATGGGATTTAATAAAAATATCTTCCTTACTAAATAATGCTATTGCTGATGAATGCATAGCATAATAAGATAAAGTTATAGAATCTCTATATTGACCCTTTTCAAATAATAACTTACTAGAAATTAAATTCTCTTTACCCACATTAAGAGCATCCATTACCTTATCCAAGAACAACACCTTCTTTAAGCACATTAGATAAAAACATAAAATCTTTAGTTTTATTAAAATGATCCTCACTCATCAAATGCGGAGAAATAATTTCACCAGAATCTAGTATAACATCAACAGCCAATTCATTAACCTTAGACCTTAATTCACCAACATTATCTGAAACAATTAAAATATCAATATCCGACTCAGGAGTATCCTGTCCACGAGCAACAGAACCATATAATATAATTAATTTAACATCATCTGATTTTATTTTCTCTGCAAAATCCTTTGCCAACTCAAACCGATTATACAATTAAAATACCCCCATATTCACTAAATTCTATCAATATCTAGAACAATATACAAAACCGTTCAATTCAGTTATATATTAATATATTTTTATAATATATAATACTATCAGATTCTCCACCAAAAACCATTATTTTACATTTTAAGCAAATTTTATTACAATTATCAAGAAATAGTAGTATAGTTAATTACCAAACTATATTTATGTATTTTTCATACCATTCTTCTAGAATAGAGAAATTAAAAACCTGTTTAAAGAACTTTTTATAGTAATATTCTTCATACGCCATTCAGAATAAATATAATGATGTTTTAGTTCATATTTGATTAATCCCCCTACTTGTTCAATTAGATTTAAGTGAGGGAATATAGTGGAATGTAACTTAATTAATATAAATATTTTAATTACTGTTTTAACTAAATTAGGCCTATTGATACTATATTTATCTAAAAAAAAGAATATAATTCTTTTTTGAGATATATGCTCTTTAATATTGCTATTTTCTAATATTTTTAGAATTCTTCTTTTGACATGTATTTTAAAACATTAATTTTACTCTTCTTAGGCATACATATATTTAATACATAATAAAAGTTTGGTTACTAACTATAGTTAAAAAATATGAACGTTATTTATTTTATTAGTTGTATAATAACTTAATTTGATTTTTAGGCCATGCTTTTATTTAATTAATATTTTATAGTTAGTAATAATTAAATTTAAAAAAAAGATGATTAAAAGAGGGTTATTGTGTAGGATATGTATGTTAATAATGCTGATATTCCTATTGTAATTATGTATATTGGTAAATTCCATTGTATTACTTTTGAACCATCTAATGGTGGTATTGGTAACAAGTTGAACAATGCAAGAAAACTATTTACATTAAACCCTAATACCAGAGTTAATAATAGTATATACATCATTCCAGCGTTTCCAAGTGATAAGTATGGTCTTAGTGTTAATGTTAATCCTAAAAACAATACTGCTAATATTATATTAACTATTGGACCTGCTATGGATATTTTCCCATTTTCTTCAGCAGTTACCATCCTACCATATGATCCAAAATATACTGCCCCAGGTGCAAATATCATGTAACCGAATGGCATTGTTAATAATCCAAGTATTAATCCATAATCCCATCGTCTAAATTCTGAAAAGAATCCGAATCGTTGTGCTATTACTTTATGTCCTAATTCATGCAATATAAATCCGATCCCCACTGCTATAAATGAAATTGGAATAAATAATAATAAATTATCCATTGTCCAACCAGAGGATCTTGTTATAGCTAATGCATATAATATTGTTAATGCTATTACTGCTATGATTATATCTCTTATTTCTTCGCTAGTGAAAGTTACCATTGTTATCACTTTAATTTTTTTTAATTAAATATTTAAATATTATTCTTAATACTTTTTTAGGAAATTTTTTTTACTTGTTAAAACATAGTTAATAATTATAATAAAATTTTCTAGAACAAAAATATACAGAAAATCAACTTTGTTAGATGTGATTTAATGAAAGTTAGTATTATTATACCTACTTATAATGAAGAAGAATTTCTTCCAGATTTATTAACCAGTATTCAAAGACAATACTTTGATGATTTAGAAGTTATTATTGCTGATGCCAATTCAGCGGATAAAACTCGTGAAATAGCAGAATCTTTTGGTTGTAAAATAGTTCCTGGAGGTTTACCTAGTGTTGGTCGTAATAATGGTGCAAAAGAAGCTAAAGGAGAACTGTTATTGTTCTTAGATGCTGATTCTGTTTTATCAAATAATTACATCTCCTCTGCTATTGAAGAATTTGAATTACATAATCTGGGTATTGCAATTACTCAAATTGTACCTTTAGAAAAAGGTTTTATTAATCAAATGACACATGAATTTGCTAATTATATGACTAAGCAAATTTCCCATATAAAGCCTCATGGTGCTGGCTGTTATGGTATTTTAACTTATAAATCATTACATGAAAAAGTTAATGGTTTTGATGAAAATCTTGATTTTGGTGAGGATACTGATTATATTGAACGTGTGGCTAAAGTAAGTAGGTTTAAAGTTCTTGAAAATCCTCGTTTATTGATTTCAACTAGACGATTGGAAGAAGAAGGTATTAAAGATATTACATTGAAGTATGCTAAAAGTACTGCAAAACAGATGGTTGGAAAAAAAGTGACACTTGAAGAATTAGATTATAGTTTTGAACATGGTGTTCAACGTAAGAAAAATAGAATTTTTTATTCATTATGTGGTGAAGGATTAGGTCATGCTATAAGAAGTGCAGTTGTTATTGAATACTTAATTAAGGAGGGTTATGATCTAATAGTATTTGCTAGTGACAGAGCTTACAAGTATTTGAATAATAAGTTTGATAATATTTATGAAATAAATGGATTTAATACTGTTTATGAAAATAATCAAGCCCGTTATAAAAAGACTTTTGTATATAATATGAAGGATGTTCCTAGTGATCTTAAAAACAATATTAATAAGATGTATAAGTTAGCTAAGAAGTTTAAACCAGATTTGATTATTTCAGATTTTGAGTTTTATGCTAATTTATTATCACATATTTTAGGTATTCCATTATTATCAATTGATAACATGCATGTTATTACTGAAGCAAATTATTCTTCTCCTTCAAGATATGCTAAGGATAAACTCTTTGCTGAAGCAGTGGTTCATGCATTTATTCAGAAAGCGAATAGAACATTGATTTATTCATATTTCTATCCTCCACTCAAAAATCCGGATACTACACAGTATGTTCATCCAATTATTCGCGATGAAATATATTCTCTTAAACCAAAAGTTAAGGATCATATACTCGTTTATCAAACCAGTGATTCTAATTTACAGTTAATTGAATTACTTAAAGATAATTCTGATAAAAAGTTCATTGTTTATGGTTTCCATAAGGATGTTAGTGAAGGTAATGTTTTATTCAGATCATTTACGGAAAAACAGTTATTTGAAGATTTTAAGGATGCTCAATTTGTTATAACTAATGGTGGGTTTTCATTAATTACTGAAGCGTTACAATTAGAAAAACCTGTTTTAAGTATTCCTGTGAATAAACAATATGAACAGATACTTAATGCAATGTATGTTGACCGTTTGGGTTATGGTGAACATCATGATGTCATCACCCAGAACATTCTTGATAATTTCTTGGAAAATGTTGAAAGTTATAGAAAGAATATTCAAGAGAATTATCCTAAACATCATGACAATAGTGAGACTCTTGAAATTCTTAAAAATAATATAGAAAAATTATTCTATGAATAATTTCTTATTTTTATTTATTTTAACTGATTTAATAATGCTTCTTCAAATGATTTATATGTTGCTTTTTCTCCAGTGAATATTTCAAAAGAAACTAATCCCTGGTTTATTAACATGCTTGTCCCATTTATTGTTTGTGCACCATTTTCTTTTGATTGTTTTAGTAGTTGTGTTTCTAGTGGATTATATATTATATCCATGACAATATGATTTTTATTAATGTTATCTGTTTTTATTGGCGGTTTTACTTCATGATGTGGATACATTCCTATTGGTGTTGTGTTAATTATTATATCCATATCTTCAATAATTTCATCAACATCATTTATTGTATGATATTGAATTTTTGTGAAATTTGTTTGTTTTTTTATGTTTTCTATTAATTGTTCTGCATTTTCTTTTGTACGATTTGCTATTGTTAGTGAATTTATGTTTTCATTTATTAATGAGAATGATATTGCTTTTGAAGCTCCACCTGCACCTAATATTAATATGTTTTTATCTTGTAATGTTGTATATTCCTGAATTGACTTTATTGCCCCTATGCCATCCGTATTATATCCTTTGGCTTTATTATCTTTAAATTGTATTGTGTTTACTGCACCTATTTTTTTGGCTGTTTCATCTATTTCGTCAAGGTATGGTATTATAGTTGTTTTATGTGGAATTGTTACATTTAATCCACATATTCCTAATGTTTTTGCGGATGTGATTAGTTTTTCAATGTCTTCTGGTTGTACATGAAATGCTACGTAAACATAATCCATATTTAATTGTTTATATGCATTGTTATGCATGGGTGGTGACATACTATGTTCTATTGGATGACCAATTACTCCTGTAATTCTTGTTTTTCCGGTTATCATATTTATTTAATCCCTTCTTATTGAATGTAAAATTCTATATATAATTAATTATATATATTTTATATAATTTGTAAGTAATTGTAAATGTCTGTTTAAGTGAGTGTATTATCCCAATATTACTTGTTTAAGTAGATGTTTATTTTTATTATAGATTGTTTACTATTTTATTCTATTATTTTTTTAGGTATGTTGGTTTGTTTATCCATACTAGTTTTTTATTAGATATGTGTAAGTATTCTAGTGTATGAATAATAGAAAAAGGAATTAATGATAAGATATATCATTAAATAGATTGTAGAGTTGTAATATTTATGGAATTTAATAAACCTAGAGGAACCAGAGATTTCCTATTTGAGGATATGGAAGAAAGAAAATATGTTGAAAACACTATACGTAGTGTTGTAGAAAATTATGGGTTTAAGGAAATTAAAACACCTATTTTTGAAGATTTAGAATTATTTACCACTAAAAGTGGGGAAGGTATTAAAGAAGAAATATACCATTTCCAGGATAAAGGTGGCAGAGACTTAGCTCTTAGACCAGAACTTACTGCTAGTGTTTCAAGATTATATAATAATAATCTTCAAAAAGCTGCTAAACCTCTTAAAATGTATTATTTTGGTAGTTGTTTTAGGTATGAAAGACCCCAAGCAGGACGTTTCAGACAGTTTTGGCAGTTTGGTATTGAAGTAATTGGTGGTACACCAGTATATAATGAAGCAGAAATTATTGCTATGGCAAATGAAGCTTTAAGTAAAGTTGGAATAAAAAATTATGAAGTTGCAATTGGCCACTTAGGCATTATTAAAGGCGTATTGAATTATTTGGATGTTACACCAGAGGATACAACAGCCATTATTGCAAGTATTGATAAAGAGGATTATGAATTACTTAATACTCTTTTAGACAAATGTGAAATTACTTCCGAATATAAAGACATTATAAATAAAATTATTAATGTTAATGGTAATCGTAGCGATTTAGAAGCACTTAAACCTGTTGTTGAAGGAATTGAAGACAGTTATAATGCTGTTTGTCAATTAATTGAAACTTTAGAAGTTCTTGAAACATTTGGCTTTGAAGGATATACAGTTAAATTATCCATTGCCCGAGGTCTTGATTACTATACCGGAATTGTATTTGAAATTTATGTTCCGGATTTAGGTGCAGAAAAACAGATAACGGGTGGAGGAACCTATAATTTAACTGCATTATTTGATTCCGAAGAAGTTGAATCTACCGGTTTTGCATTTGGTTTTGATAGAATTATGGAAGCTTATCATAGGCAAAATATTGAAACTCCATCTAATGATATAAATAAAGTACTTGTAGTTCCAGTTAAGAAAGAATTTAAATTAGATGCCATTAAAGTTGCCCAACAACTAAGAGAGAATAATATTATAACAGATATTGATCTGAAGGGTAAAAAACTTAAGAAAAACTTGTCTTATGCTAATAATAACAACATAAATAATGTAATTATGATTGGACAAAGTGAAGTTGAAGAAAATACTGTTACCCTTAAAGACATGATAACAGGTGAACAAGTTACTGTTACATTGAAAGATGCTATAGAAAGGTTATCATAAAGGGAATGTGATAATTATGATTAAACCTAACTTCAGACATGATATTAATGGAAAAAAGTTAGCAACAGCTATAGCACAGGACTATGAAAGTAACGAAATTTTAATGGTAGCATTTATTGATGAAGAAGCATTCGAAAAAAGCATAGAAACAGGAAAGGCTCATTATTTTAGCACCAGCAGAAATAAAATTTGGTTTAAGGGAGAAGAGTCCGGACACATCCAAGAAATAAAGGAAATACTACTAGACTGTGATATGGACGCAATAATATTTAAAATCAAACAAATAGGTGGAGCCTGTCATACAGGCCATTACTCCTGCTTCTATAGGAAACTATCCACTGATGGAGAAAACATCACAGAAACATCTGAACTAGTCTTCAACCCAGATGAAACATACAAATGAGGTGAAACACTTGACTAAATTAGTACCAGATACAAGCATTCTCATAGATCAAAAACTATGTGAACTAATCCAAGATGAATATGCTAACGCAGAAGTACTTATCCCAGAAGCTGTTTTATCCGAAATTGAAAACCATGCCAATAGAAGAAAAGACATAGGTTATCGTGGTATTGACGAAATAAAAAGACTAAGACAATTAAGCAATGAAGGAAGCATAACTATAAGCTTTGTAGGTAGAAGACCACAATTAGATGAAATATCCATAGCAAGTGGTGGTGAAATAGATGCAATGATACGTGATGTTGCAAGAAAATATAATGCAATATTAGTCACCAGCGATAAATTACAAAAGGATATTGCAGAAGCACAGGCAATTGAAACCATTTTCTATCAAAAAGAAGGTCCAACACCTATTGATAAAACAGAACTTGAGAAATATTTTTCTGAAAACATGTCTTCAGTACATTTGAGAGAAAATACTACACCAATAGGTAAACGTGGAACTCCAGGCCATGTTGAATTAGTGGAAATAGATTATGTGCCTCTTCGTTACAATGATTTGGATAGAATTTCAAAAGAAGTTATAGAACAGGCAAAATTAAGACATGACTGTTTTATTGAAATAGACAAGGTAGGGGCTACAGTAATTCAATTTGGAGATTTAAGAGTTACAATTGCAAAACCTCCATTTTCTGATGGATTTGAAATAACAGCAATCAAACCTGTTAATAAATTAAATCTTGATGATTATAATGTTTCAGATAAGTTATTAGAGCGTTTATCCAATCAGGCAAAAGGTATTCTGGTTGCAGGTTCTCCAGGGGCTGGAAAAAGTACTTTTGCACAGGCACTTGCAGAATATTATTATTATGATATGGAACAAATCGTTAAAACAATGGAATCTCCAAGAGACCTTAATCTTGATGATAATATCACACAATATGCCCCATTAGAAGGAGATATGGAAAATACTGCAGACATATTATTATTAGTACGACCAGATTACACAATATTTGATGAAGTCCGTAAAACAAGAGACTTTGAAATATATTCGGATATGCGTCTAGCAGGAGTGGGGATGATTGGAGTTGTTCATGCAACAAGAGCAATTGATGCAGTTCAGAGATTTTTAGGAAGACTGGAATTGGGTATTATCCCTTCAGTTATTGATACTGCAATTTACATAAACAATGGTGAAATTGAATGTGTTTATTCTATTGAATTAACAGTTAAAGTTCCTACAGGTATGCTTGAGGCAGATCTTTCAAGACCAATCATTGAAATTAAGGATTTTGAAACTGATGAATTGTTTTATGAAATTTATACTTATGGAGAACAAACCATCGTAATGGATGTTAATAAGACACAGAGCGAATCTGATAATAAAGATAAAGAAAAAAGTCCTGTTAGTAAAATTGTTGAAAAGGTTATTAGAAAAGAGGTTAACAGGGTTGCTCCAAATGCTATTATGGAAGTTTCGTTAATATCTCAGAACAGAGCATTACTTGAGATAGATGAAGACCATACTGGTGCAGTTATTGGTAAGAATGGAAGGACTATTTCACAGATTGAAGAACGTGCAGGTATAAGTATTGAAGTTTCAACATTAGATATTAAGGAGATTGATAATAAAACTCCTATCAATGTTAATGTTTCTGGAAACTATCTGTCATTAAACTTTAGGAAAGAGGATATTGGTTCTAGTTATGACATTATTGTTGAAGATGAATATTTATTTACCGCTACTGTTGGTAAAAAGGCAAATATCAGACTTAAAAAGGATATTGAAATGGCTGAAATAATTATTAAAGCTATGAAAAAAGATGAACCGGTTTATGCTCGTTTAAGAAATGAAGAGTTATTTTAGAAGATGATAGTATGAAGATTAGTGTTTCAACATTGGGCATGTATCCTGCAAAGATTGAAAATATACTGGATTTTGTAACTAGGAACAAATTGGAATATTTGGAGATTATAACAGAATATCCATATAAATTTGTCAGCTATGATGATGTGTCCAGTTATGATCTTGGAATTAGTGTTCATGCACCTATGTCTGATATCAATATTGCTTCACATGTTGATAAAATTAGAGATGCTTCCAATGCAGAAATGGTCAGTGCATTTAAAAAGGCTAATGAGTTAGGTGCAGATAGGGTTACTATTCATCCAGGTTCTATTCCAGTTATGGCTTTGAAATTTACTGATAAAATTTTAGAGTATAATATTAATTCTTTAAAATATTTGCAGTCCCAAGCTGAGGAGTATGGTGTGATGATGTGTGTGGAGAATATGCCTTTACTTGAACGTTTATTATATACTAATATTGAAGCTTTGTTTGATTTAGTTGATAATGAACTTCATTCTGGTATAACTCTTGATGTAGGACATGCACATAATAATGGTTTTAGTGTAGATGAAATGTTTAAAAGTGATTCTATCCACCACATACATCTTAGTGACAATGATGGTTCGTATGATATGCATGATGCTTTAGGTACTCATAATATAGATTTTGGAAGTATTTTTAAAACTCTTGAAGAGAAAAAATATGATGATATTTGTGTTATTGAGGTTTATACTGTTCATCAGATACTTAAAAGTATTGATTATTTGAAAGAGATTAATGTTTTATAAGGAGTGTGATTTTTATTCCAATGTATTCCATATTAAGTAATGACAGAGTTATTGTTAAACATGAACATGCTCATAATTTATATAATAAACGTTATTATGGAAATTTAACTGATTCCGGTCTTGAATTATCATTTATTGAGGCTTTGTATTTACTTGAGAAAAATAAAATAGAAATTTATGATGAGAATGAAGGTATTGTTAGTATAGAGTTTATGACGAACATTATTCGTGACAATCATATTTTTTCACATTATCTTGTTTATAAGGATCTTCGTACTCGTGGTTATATTATTAAAACAGGATTTAAGTATGGTAGTGATTTCAGAATTTATGAAAGAGGGCATGCACCTGGTGATGGGCATTCTAATTTCTTAGTGAAAATTTTGTCTGAAGAACAGGAGATTAAAGTTAGAGATTTTTCTAGTTATGTTCGGGTTGCTCATGGTGTTCGTAAGAATTTACTTCTTGCTGTTGTTGATGATGAATATGACATTACGTATTATGATATAGAATGGACTAGACCATAAAAAATTTTTAGGGAGATGATTATATATGGATATGATAGATCCTTGGGGTTCTTCAATTATTGATTATGAAAAATTAACTGAACAATTTGGTATTAAGGCATTTAAGGATGTTGTTGATGATATTCCTGATGCTAGTAAACTTATGACAAGGGGGATAATCTTTGGTCAAAGAGATTATTCCAAGATAACGGATGCATTAAAAAATAGGAAAGATTTTGCTACTATGACTGGAATGATGCCTAGTGGTAAGATGCATATTGGTCATAAAATGGTTGTTGATCAACTTAAATGGTATCAGGAGAAAGGTTCTGATATTTATCTTTCTATTGCAGATATGGAAGCTTATGCTGCTCGGGGAATTAGTAATGAAGAATCCAGAGAACTTGCACTTGTTGAGTATATTGAGAATTATATTGCTTTAGGATTGGATGTTACTAAGGATAATTTCCATTTATATCTTCAATCTGAGAATGAGGATGTAAAAAATTTAGCTTATTTGATTGGTAAAAAGGTTACTTTTAGTCAGATGAGAAGTATTTATGGTTTTGATAATAGTACGAATGTGGCTCATATTTACACTCCTCTTCTTCAAGTTGCTGATATTCTTCATCCTCAATTAGAAAAGTATGGTGGTCCAAAACCTGTTATTGTACCTGTAGGTCCTGACCAGGATCCACATATCAGGCTTACAAGAGATTTAGCAGCTAAATTTAGTGATGAATATGGCTTTATTGAACCTTCTGCTACTTTCCATCGTTTTATGACTGGCCTTACTGGAGAAAAAATGAGCAGCAGTAAACCTAAGACTGCTATTTATTTAACTGATTCAATTAAGGATGCTACTAAGAAGGTTAAAAGTGCTAAGACTGGTGGTAGGGATAGTCTTAAGGAACAAAAAGAGTTAGGGGGAGAACCTGATAAATGTTCCATTTATGAGTTATTAGTTTATCATTTAGTTGATGATGATAAAGAGTTAGAGGATATTCGTAGTAAATGTTTATCTGGTGAAATTCTTTGTGGTAATTGTAAACAGTGTGCTGTTGAATTATTAACTGACATGTTTGAAGACCTTGATTCTAAACGTGAAGATGCTCATGAAATTGCTAAAAACTTGTTATAATAAGTTTTTGAATAAACCCCCTTTTCTTACTTTTTTTATGGATTGAATTATTTTCGATAAAAAGTTAAATAGTATTTTGAATATAAAATTAAGTATAATTAGATAAATATAGACAATTTTACTTAAATAAGTGTTAAAATTATTTAATTTTTCCAATAATTTTTTTAGGAGTGTTTTATATGGTCGAAGAATTAAAAGAAATATGGACCAATTATGATAGACAAACCGTATTCAACTATGTGGAAACTAGATTACATCATTATTTATTTACTAAAATCTTTAAAGATGAAGCAGAAATAATGAGTAAAATTATTGAAATTAATGAAATGGAATTATTAAGTTTTAAATATGATTATTTTTTAAATATTCCTGAAACTAAGTCTTTAATTGATGAATTTGATAAGTTAGAAGCTATACTTGCTGACAAAGATTTAAGCGAAACACCTTATAATGATGTGGTAGCTCTCGTTAAATATATTTTTGAAAAAATCAAAAATAATGATTCCGGAAATATTAAAAATAAGAATTTCACATCATTTAGTTTAGAAAATATTAATAAGAATATTTTAGACAATAAGAAGAAAGTATCTGAATTATTGAAAAAAGATGTTTTTTCAGCTGTTGAAACTCCAGATATTATAGATATTTACCTTCTTGAGACTGCTTGTAAGGCTACTGATGAATCATTTAATCTTGCAAGAGTTTATGAAGTGTTTGATGAGTTATTTGTATTCCCTAGTAAAATTGAGTTATACAATACTATAACTAAGGATATTCTTTTAGCTATGAGTAATGATAAAATTTTTGAATTATATGTGTTACTTAATACTTTAGAGGTTCTTGAAACAACTAAAGGTACTATTACATTCAAGAAAGCGGGTGTTCCGGAGTTAGCTGAGTATTATTATCAAGTTGAAGAAAACAGTATGGAACATACAACGGTTATGCAAATTTTCTTCCATGATTTACCTGAGGAGTTATCTGCTAAATTTAAACCATTACTTAAATATCCTTACATTTGTCTTCGTATGACTAACTCTGTTAAAGCTCAAAACCTTACACGTATAAGTTATTTATTACTTGAAATTGAGAGAATTACTGATAATCAGATTAAGTATAAATGTAAGGCTACTGAGGATATTCGTAATATTCTTGTTGTATGGGATCATAAGTTATTTAATGATGAAAAATCACATATTAAAGTTCTTGATTATAAAACCTTGCAGATGGGACTTAACAAATCATTTGGTAACATATTTAAATTCCCTAATATTGAGAATGTGGATATTATTCTTGAATATTTACCTTACTTTGAGGATACTTCTAATGAGTTTGTCCGGATTGAGAATGGTCAAAGGTATTATGATGATGAAGCTGACTTCTTTAAGGATGATCTTTATCAGGAGAATATTTATAAACCGTTTGATAATCAGAAGGATTGGGAGGAGAAAGGTTGGAAATATATTAATAACCATGAGTTGATTAAGCGTCTTGATTTATTAGATATTCAGAAAATTGTTTTCCTTATTATGCAGAAGGAAAATACTCGTCCAGGATTTTTAGGTAAGCTTATGGAAGATGGTACTGTTCTTACTATCCTTAGACGTCTTAAAGAGATTAGGGATATAAATGAAAGTGAGATTACTGATTTATATTCACCTTATGCTAAACTTAAATGTTGTCCTATTCATGATCCTGATTTCTATGCTGAAAAAGAGAAAGAAATGGGTGATCTTGTATCAAGACAATCTGAAGAGTTTTCTGAAGATGAATTAAATGTTAAATAATCTTCTTTATTTTTTTCTTTTTTTATATAGTAATTAACCAAACTTTTATTATAGATGGATGACATATTATTTATTATGTC
>CAMNFZ010000037.1 GCA_946537725.1 uncultured Methanosphaera sp. | reverse complement strand
TTGTGTGTCTTTCCATCGGAAGTTTTGTCTGTTATCTTTTAATTTTTTTGCTGCGTATAATCCTGGCAAATTTATTCCTCCATTTATACTTATTTATTCTATTCTAAGTTTTTTTATCAGTATATGTACATGTTACACGATGAATAATGCAACTTACATCACTAATTAAATATTATGAATTTTACGTGAAATAATTCACATACTTATCATCATAGTTTTTAGTATTAACTGAGTTTCTTTAAAGAATTTAGGATGTAAATGTTGAACATTTTTTTCCTAAATATTTAATCATAAACATGGTTATTTTATGATAATGTTACTAATTTCAAATTGTCTTTTAGCAAATTGTCTAGCTCGCTGGATATTATGCCCATTCTTACCAATAGCATTACGTTTATCCTTTGAGTCGACATCCAAGGTAGCGATTTTATTACCCTTAGCATCACTAGAAAATTCTATCGAATTAATAGTGGCAGAAGATAATAGATTTTTTATAAATTCGCCGGGATCGTCAGAGTGTTCAATAATTTCAACACTCTTATCGACAGATTTTTGCATCTTACCAATAGTACTTCCACGTTTTCCTATTGCTAATCCCATATCTCCTTTTTTTACCAAAAAAGTTACTTTGTTATGTTCGTCATCAACAATGCAGTCCTTGACTGTTGCGTTTGTTATAGTTTCAAACAAACTAATATACCTGATCTCATTGATTGTAAACTTGACGGACATATTATCAATTTACTCCTTGAGCTCTAATATGTTAGAGTCTCCAGGTTCTTGTACAACTAGAACTGATACTGTGAAAGGTTTACCACAGATAGAACCTAATTCTACACTAGAACCTTCAAATATGTGTACTGGCATTTCGGATAATTTAGCATAAGCTTCAACATCCTCTTTTAAAGTTTTTGGAGCATTTGCTGCTAATACAACTAACTCTCCATTACCAAGTTTTATTGCTTGGATTGATTTATTGGATCCTAATATAACCTTACCAGTGTCTACGGCTACACGTATCCCTCTTTCTATATCCATTAAGTGCCTCCTAATCTATTTTTTTCATTTTTATACCAACAGACCCCGTACCATGAGGTATTGGTTGTCCAACAATAACATTCTCAATTATACCTGTGAGTTGATCAGTTTCTCCACGAATACTAGCGTTAAGTAAATGTTTACCAGTTTCCTCAAATGCTGCACGAGCAAGAACACTGGATTTTTCACCACTAATACCATGTCTTCCAATAGATTTTACAACACCATCAGAAGTCATCATATCAGCAACTAACATAATATGTCTAATATCTACACTAAGCCCCTGTTCCTCCATGGTTGTATATAACTCATGAATAATAGCATTACGAGCTGCTTCAATTCCAAGAACTTTTTCAATCTCAAAAATATCATTGGTAGTAGTTTTAACAATATCTACACCAGGGATTTTGAGAATAGCTCCAATATTAGAACCTTCGGTATGGATAACCCATTCATTGTGTTCATGACGGATAACTACTTTACCAATACCTTTAACACCACTTATCTGTAAATCTCTGATTTTATCAGCAAGTAATCTTAATTCTCGAATACCTTGTTGAATTTTTTCTTCATCATTAGAAAATGTGGTTTCAAAACTCAGTAAATTATTATTTATTGTTACCTGTTTAAATGTTTTTTCTATTTCACTTGTCACTTCATAAAGTTCAAGTCTTCTTTCATCAAGAATATCCTGATCAATTTCTGCAGTAATAATGTTATCCATATAGTTAACATTGAAATTTTTAATAACATCATTCAAGGTAATTTTACCAATCTTGTTACCCATTTTACGGATGAATTCTTCATCATTTTTATATTCATCTGTGAAGTATATGTCCATTGTAGGTGTGGAAATTTTCTTACGAGCATCCACTACCTCAATAAGACGAGGTAACCCTAGAGTTACGTTTAATTCTACTACCCCCGCATAGTGGAAAGTACGCATGGTCATCTGTGTACCAGGTTCCCCTACGGATTGAGCAGCAATAGTACCAACTGATTCTCCAGGTTCTACTTCTTCACGTTCATATGCTTCTTTAACTTTTAGAACTAATTTTTCAAGTTCTTCATCTGTTAAATTATTACGTTCAGATGCCTCTGCAATTTCCTCTACCAGTTTAATAGGGAAATAATCAGCACCAACTTCATTAACTACTGTTTGAACTTGTTCTACATCCATCTTTATTCTCCCCTATTTACTTGCTTCAGAATCTTCAAGCCTCATTTCTTCAATAAGTCTATCCAGGTTTGCAACTGCACCATAATCACTTTTAGCTGGGTTAATACCATCTTCACCATACTTGAATTGTATGATAGTACCTTTATTGTCACGTACAGTTCCATCTTCATGTACACTAAGATCGTGTAAAGCATTTACAAGACGTCTCTGCATGTAACCACTCTGTGCTGTACGAATAGCTGTATCCACTAATCCTTCACGTCCTCCCATAGCGTGGAAGAAAAATTCAAGAGGATCTAATCCTTTCTTATAACTGCTATGTACAAATCCACTTGCTTTACTACCTACATCCCCTTTATGGAAGTGTGGTAATGTTCTGTCAATATAACCCCTATTAATACGTCCACCACGAACAGCCTGTTGTCCTACACAGGTTGCAATCTGTGTAAGGTTAAGCATGGAACCACGAGCACCAGTAAGTGCCATAATTACTGCACTATTGCTGGTTGTGAAATAACGTTCTGCAATAACCCCAGTGTTATCCCTAGCTTCCCCGAGCACTTGCATGATTTTCATCTCAAGTGTTTCACGTAAGCTACGTCCAGGAAGTGCTTCCAGTTCATTGTTTTCGTATGCTTCAATAAGTTGTTCTACACGACGATCAGATTTTTCAAGTAATTCTGCAATTCTGTCCTCTGCTTCTTTAGGAATTTCCTCATCAGCAGTACCAGTTGTGAATCCTCTTTGCATTACACCACCAAATACTGCGAGTTTTGTTCCATGATCGAGGAAGTAACGTGCATCACTTGGACTGAATTGTTTTACAATAGCATCCAAGATTTTTCCACTACCTGAACCATATCCTTTATCATCAACAACACCCTGTAGTAATTGACCATTACTAATTACTACATATGCATCATATTCACAGTCCCTCTGTTTACATTCTTCACATTTACGACAAATTTCTGCCTTATATACAAGGTTTAGTTTGTCTGGTAGAAGTAAACTGAATATTTCTTTTCCTGTCCATGGTCTTCCTTTTGCTTCAGGCAATTCCATTTTTGAACGTTTAATAATTTGGAAAGCTTTATCTTCTTCAAAGACTGTGTCTTTATGTGTTAGTAAGTATGCACCTGTAATGTGGTCGTGTATAGCTCCAATAATTGGTCCACCATAACGAGGTGAAAGGATGTGTTCCTGTACTTTCATTATGTCATTTGCTTCAGCACGAGCTTCAGGTGTTTGGAATACGTGCATGTTCATTTCGTCTCCATCAAAGTCCGCATTGTATGGAGGACATACACATAAGTTTAATCTGAAAGTTTTGTAAGGTAATACTCTTACCTCGTGTGCCATCATAGACATACGGTGAAGTGAAGGTTGACGATTGAATAATACTATATCACCATCAATGATGTGTCTTTCAACAATGTATCCTGGTTCAAGGTTTTCAATAACTGTTTCCTTGGTTTCATCATATACTCTTATTTTACGTCCATCAGGGCGTATAATATAGTTTGCTCCAGGATGTACATCAGGACCGTTGAGGATGTATTCCTTCATCTGATCCATGTTCCATTCAGTAACTGCTATAGGTACTGTTACTTCTTTTGCAATCATTTCAGGAACACCTACTTCATTAATACTGAGTGTAGGGTCTGGTGAAATTACTGTACGTGCTGAGAAGTTTACACGTTTACCTGCAAGGTTACTTCTGAAACGTCCTTCTTTTCCTTTAAGTCTTTGAGCAAGTGTTTTTAATGGTCTTCCAGATCTGTGTCTTGCTGGTGGAACTCCACTAGCTTCATTATCAAAGTAGGTTGTTACGTGATATTGAAGTAATTCCCATAAATCTTCAACAATAAGTTGTGGTGCACCTGCTTCCATGTTTTCTTTAAGCCTTTGGTTAATACGTAATATATCAACGAGCTTGTGGGTAAGGTCATCTTCTGATCTTTCACCGGTTTCCAGTGTGATTGATGGTCTTACTGTTACAGGAGGTACAGGTAGTACTGTTAGAACCATCCATTCTGGTCTTGCAACTTTTGGATTAATACCTATGTAGATGTAATCTTCTTCAGGTATTGTTTCTAATCTTTCACGTACTTCACTTGCTGTGAGTTTATAATTTCCTTCAACTAGTGAGATAGGTTTATCAATTTTGATTTCTTCCTGTTCTTCTTCACAGTGTGGACATTTTTCTTTTTTAGCTGATAAATGAATTTGTTTCAAAATTCCTGAAATATCTTCACCATTATTAATTTTGTTTTGTAGTCTGTCTTTGTATTCGAGTTTTTCTGTTTCAGTTAATAATACTCTTCCACATTTACGACAGGTACTTCTTAATATTTTGTGAATAGTATCAGCAAAACCTACGTGTATTACTGGACGTGCAAAGTTTATGTGTCCGAAGTGACCTTGACAGTCTCCTCCTTTGGAACCACATGTTCTGCATTTTAGTCCAGGGTCAATTACTCCAAGTCTAGGATCCATTAATCCAGCTTCAATTGGATAACCGTCTTCATCATAGGTATCTGGTGTTACAATTTTTGTTACAGACATCTTTCTTATAGTTTCTGGTGACATTAAACCAAAATCTATTTCAGATACTTTTTTTATTATACCTTTCAACTATTAATCCTCCCTTGAGTAATTTTATGCTTTATCCTCTAAGACTAAGTTTGGTGAAATACATAATGATTTCAATTCATCAAGTAATAATTTGAATGCATATGAAATCTCAATTGGGAATGTTTCTGTTTCTCCACAGATTGCACAGTAAGTTCTGTCACGTATTTTATCCCTTACTGCTAATCTTCCACAGTCACCACAGATAAGTGCTTCATATTTATCTGATTCATCAAGCAATCTTTCTTTAAGTGCGAGTGCTGCTCCGTGTGCAATAAGACAGTCACGTTCCATTTCCCCAAATCTAAGTCCACCTTCTCTTGCTCTACCTTCTGTAGGTTGACGTGTTAATACTTGTACTGGTCCTCGGCTTCTAGCATATACTTTGTCACTAGTCATGTGGTGTAGTTTCTGGTAGTATGCTACTCCTACAAAGATTTCTGCATTGAATCTTTCCCCAGTTATACCATTGTATAATTGTTCACGTCCGTGGGTTTCAAAACCGTTTTCTTTTAGTAGGCGTTTTATTTCTTCTTCAGGAACTCCTGTAAATGGAGTACCATCTATACGTGTTCCTTCCATACAACCTGCTTTACCAGCAAGCATCTCAATAATCTGTCCGATAGACATCCTTGATGGGATAGCGTGTGGGTTTATCATGAGGTCAGGACACATTCCTTCTTCGTTGAAAGGCATGTTTTCTTGTGGTACTATAAGTCCAAGTACTCCTTTCTGTCCGTGACGTGATGCGAATTTGTCCCCATATTCTGGTTGTCTGTGGTCACGTACTTTAACTTTTGCTAGTTTACTTCCTTCTATAGTTTCGGTTAGCATTACTTTGTCGACTATACCATGTTCTCCGTGTCTTACGGTTACACTGGTTTCTCGTCTTCTTTCTGCTACTGTTCCGAATTCATCTACATCTTCGAGGAATCTTGGTGGTGATGTTTTTCCGATAAGTACATCTCCACTTTCTACGGTAACTTCTGGATTTATTAGTCCGTCTTCGTCTAAGTTTTTGTAAACTTCTTCTGAACGGTATCCTCTTACCATGTTTTCTGGGTATTCGAAGTGGTCTTCTTGTCCACCAGGGTATCTTCTTTCTGATGCTTCATATGATCTGAAGAAGGATGATCTTCCAAGTCCTCTTTCTAGTGCTGCTTTGTTCATAACAAGAGCGTCTTCCATGTTACATCCTTGGTATGATAAAATTGCTACTACAAAGTTTTGTCCGGATGGTCTTTTATCATATTCTGTGGATACCATACTTTTGGTTTTAACTACAGGCATTTGTGGTTGGTGTAAAAGATGAGCTCTTGTATCAGTTCTTAGATTATAGTTTGATACGTATAACCCTAATGCCTGTTTTGTCATACCTGCTTCCATAGTGTTCCTAGGTGAGGAGTTATGGTTTGCGTATGGAATAATTCCTGCACATATTCCGAGCATTGTTGAAGGATCTATTTCTAGGTGTGTATGTTCCTCAGTTAGGTCTTCTTCGAACATTGCAATATATGCGTTTTCTTCTTCTTCTGCATCAATGTATTCGATTATTCCTTCATGGATGAGGTCGAACCATTTCATTTTTCCTTCTGATACTTTGTCGATGATGTCATCAGTTAGCATTGATTTACCATCTTCAACTATTACAACAGGTCTTCTTGCTCTTCCAGGATCTGTGAATATGAATATTTCATTATTTTCTTCGTAAAAAGTAATGTTTAATTCATGAGTTAACTCATTAGATCGTCTTTTAGATTTAACTTCTTCCACAAATGCTTCTGGTTCTTCTGTTGTTCCGACTAATTTACCATTTATATATATTTTAACTGTTGCCATTATTAGTCTCCATTTATTCTAAATTATGATCTAATGGTGTAATGTGTTCTAATGCTTTAATATCTTTCTCAATATCTTTTAATGGATATCCTTCAGATATTTTTGTTACTATGGCCAGGTTTTTTACTAGCCCACAGTTTGGTCCTTCCGGTGTTTCGTTAGGACATATTTTTCCAAACTGTGTTGGATGTAAATCTCTTGCTTCAAAGTGAGGTTGACTTCTGGATAATGGTGATACTACACGTTTAAGGTGTGAAAGTGTTCCCATGTAACTTGTTCTGTCAAGTAATTGACTAACCCCTGCTCGTCCACCTACCCAGTTACCGGTAGCAATTGCGTGTTTAATGTTTTCTGTGATTACATCAGATCTTACTGCTTGTTTTACAGAAGGTTCTTTTCCACGTGATAAGCTACGTTCTAATTGGTAAGTCATGTCTCTGGTTAGGCTTGTGAAAGCTACTCTGAAAAGGTCTTCCATAAGGTCTCCAGATACTCTTAGTCTTTTATTTGCGTAGTGGTCCTTATCGTGTGGTTCACGTTCTCCATTAATTACTTGAAGTAACATTTCTGTCATTTCTGCAAGGTATACTGCTTTATCAATACGGTCTTCAGGATCTACTCCTACGTGTGGTAAGAGGTAACGGTCTATTACATCTTCTGCACGTTTTACTCTGTATTCTTCGGTCATACCTTTTGCTACTCTGTTACCGATATATTTAACAGCATCATATTGAGTGTTTATACCGGTTGTTTGGATATCGTCAATTAATAAGAACTGGGTGTTGATATCATCAGATACGCTGTTAACAAGGTCTACATCTTTTTCAAATCCTAATGCTCTGAGTAAGATAACTAATGGTATTTCTCCAGGAACATATGGGAATGAAATTCTTAAGAATACACCTTTTTTATGAGGTTTTCTGTATTCTAGTGTGATTCTTGCTCTGAATCCACTTTTGATAGATGTAACAACAGCTCTTGCTCTTCTATCTGCTTTATCTTTTTCACTTTGTTCAAGTATGATTTTGTTTGGAGCGATTTCTTCCATAGTTACTATAGCTCTTTCTGAACCGTTTACTATGAAGTATCCTCCAGGATCTTGTGGATCTTCTCCAACTTTTTCTAATTCTTCATCGTTTAAGCCACAGAGGTGACATGCTTTGGATTTGAGCATGACAGGTAACTCACCTATGTAAACTTTTTCCATCTCGTAATCTTCACTATCCCCTTTTACAAGAGCCATGTCAAGATACATATGAGCAGAATAATTAAGATTTCTTAATCTTGCTTCTGCAGGTTCAATGATACTTTTTGATCCATCAGCTTCTTTGATGAATGGTTTTACTATTTCAACATTACCAGTTTTTATGGTGTATTCACCATGATCTAGTGTTATAGGTTCTGTTATGTCAACAATTTCCTGAATTTTATTATCTAAGAAATCATTATATGAACGTATATGGTGATCTACTATATCATATTCATCAAAAAATGAATCAACCAATGACCATGCGTTTTTTGTCATATATCCATCTCCCTATTGAAAAGAATTTTCTCTACTAATACTACACACTATTGTATTAATATAATTCTTTTCCAAGTTTTAGTCTACTACTATACTCCCAAAAAAGGGATTACTTAATGTTAAATGATTAATCAAATTCTTTTGTAAAAAAATAATGTGCTTGTCATGAGATTATGTTTATGAATTATTTCAAAGTGATGGTATAAAATAATCATAACGTAAAAACATGAAAAAACGAAGTGCATCATATCATAAGTATTTTTTATTAAATAATGATGAATAAAAAAAAAGGAAAAAATCTTTACATATAATAATTTTTACAGCAAGAGCACATGTAGAAACATAGCCTCCCCTATCGGAGATTTATCCTGTAAATAATTGTATTATACATTTAATAAAATCCTAAATTTATAAAGAATCCATCACTTATTTAGCAAGTATTATCCTAGTATTTCAAGAAAATAAACGTTAACAAAATTATTTAACTGAAATAAAAGGATGATAATCATTTACACTTATACTAAACATTTTTTACAAATTTATTATCATATCAAATATTTGAATTTTTCAAGCCTAAAAATACTATAAATTATTTATAAACCATGAAAAAATCTTTATCAACCATAATTAATTTTAGAACAAAATATTTCATTCAATCCAAAAAGAATAACTTTCAGATAAATAAATGAATGAAAGAAACATGATATAAAAATTTAATTCTATAAATTAATACGTATACATTATGTATGTAGTTACTTTAATAAAAACCTATAGGTTTATATACTAGTGCTTTCTTTTAAATACTAACACATTAAAACACTACTGAAAACTATAAAGTTTTAATAAAATTATCATGAATTATAGAAATATGAAATAATATAATAAGAATTTAAAATTAAATAATAAAAAATAGTTAAGTTTTGAAGACGTTTTAAGGTCTAACAATTCTATATGATACGAATGTTCCAGCTGTTTCACTGTCTCTGATTATTTTTAGGATGTCTCCTTCTTTTGCACCTATTGCTTTTACTACTGGATCATTTGGTAATATTTTTTGTAGTTGGTCTTCAGTTATGTTTTTTTCTAACAGTACTTCTTCAGCTTCTTCATCAGTTAGTATGATATGTTCCGGAACTAATTTATGTTTTAATATATCAGTTTTCAAGTGATTTTCCTCCCAAGAGATAATATCTAATTATATGTTTTATTATTAATAATTATTAAATTTATTTTTCTTAGAAATAGTATTGATATTTAAAATTATATTAGCGGGCCCGACGGGAGTTGAACCCGCGACCGCCTGGTTAAAAGCCAGGCGCTCTCCCAGACTGAGCTACGAGCCCCAATGCAAAATTAGTACTCCATTACATAGAGTAATTTCAAGTTGTATTGATAAATTTTTTTATAAATAGTAATTAGCGGGCCCGACGGGAGTTGAACCCGCGACCGCCTGGTTAAAAGCCAGGCGCTCTCCCAGACTGAGCTACGAGCCCCTATAAAATTGAACGCCGTGGCCGGGATTTGAACCCGAGTCGCAGGCTCGACAGGCCTGCATGATAGCCTCTACACTACCACGGCATCTAATATATAATATACTTTATTGTAATAACAAAGCACTATTTAATACTCTGTATTTCAAAGTATATAAATGTTTCTATCATACTTAAAGTATAATAGATGAAGTCATTTATAAAAAAGGTTTATCCCGTCTGCCGGACTTGAACCAGCAACATTCGGATCTACAGTCCGATGCTCTGCCAAATTGAGCTAAGACGGGTAAGTGGGTCCGCCCGGATTTGAACCGGAGTCTCAGGCTCCCAAAGCCCAAAGGATCGACCAAGCTACCCTACGGACCCAATGCATAAATTAAAGTTGAAGCCTTAGGAGGGAATTGAACCCCCGACCGCATGATTACAAGTCATGCGCTCTACCGACTGAGCTACTAAGGCACCCTTAATTATCCCAACTAATTGTGACCTAATTAGTTAGAAGTCATTTATTATTTAATTACTTCATCATATATAAAGGTTTTGGTTAATAATACACCAAATAAAAAAAAATATATTAAAAGAGATTAAAACCAAAATAACCCCTTAAAAAAATTTTAAAAAACTATTTAATGTTTATTTGTTTTAGCTGATTCAATTAAAGCTTTAACAGCAGGCAATTCTTCACCAGCAATTAAATTAATACTTGCTCCACCACCACTACTAATATGAGTTACATCATCATCCAAATCCATACTACTAGCAGCTGCTGCTAAATGTCCACCACCAATGATTGAAAAACCATTTGATTGAGCAATAGCATTCAATAAATCTTCAGTTCCAATATTAAAGCCATCTTTCTCAAATACACCAGCAGGTCCATTAGCAAATAAAGTTTTTGCCCCCAATATTTTTTCTTTATACAACTCAATAGTTTTAGAACCTATATCATATATTGGTAAGTTTGGTATTTCATCAACATCATATTCAACCCTACTATCATCTTCCAATATAGCAAGATCCACAGGCAAAATAATTTTATCTTCAAACTCATCCAACAAACCTTTTGCAAAATCAATATAATCCACATAACCGCGTTCCTTAATGAAATTCAAATTGTATTCCTGAAGATTTACTCCTTTAGCCACGAGGAAAATATTTGCAACCAGACCTGTTGTTAAAATATAATCAGCCTGATTAGATCTAAGAGCATTTGCCATAACATTGATTGAATCATCAGCTTTTATACCACCAAGCACATACACCCTAGGTTCTTGTGCATTATCAAGAATTCCAAATAATGAATTCAATTCCAATTCCATTACTCTTCCAGCAATTGAAGGAAGAACTTGTGAAAAACCAATAATACTTGTTTGTGAACGATGTGCCGTAGCAAATGCATCATTAACAAAGTAATCTGCAAGAGGATATAACTTTTGAACTAACACTGAGTTTGCTTGTTCTTCTGCAGATAATTTTGGCATTTCTTCAGAGAAAAATCTTACATTTTCTAATAATACTATTTCACCATTCACCATGTTTGAAATAATATTTAATGCTTCTGATGAAAAAATTGAATCAACATATTGCACATCTTTATTTATGATATTAGACAAGGACAATGCATGTTGTTTTAATGTAGTGAAATCTGATTTTCCAGGCCTACTCTGATGAGCTAGAATAACAACTTTTGCTCCCATATCCGAAAGTTCTGATATTGTTTTTGAATGAAGTACCATACGAGTATCATCCAGCAGTTCTCCACTTAATGGATCTACCGGAGAGTTAACATCCACTCTTAACAGTACTGTTTTTCCTTCAAAATCAAAATCATCCATTGTATCAAAATCGTATTTCATAATAATTACCCCATATTTGAAGATTTATATTAAACTTACAAGGTCAAGTAATGCTTGTTTTTGGTCATCAGCTTTTATAATACCTGATGCTAGAAGTACTCCCTGTGTACCTAATTCCAATGCTGCTTTCATGTCTTCACCAGTAGATATTCCTGCACCACATAATACATTAATATCTTTGTTTATTTTATGAATTTCTGTCACTGTATTTTCTACGATTTCAGGATTTGCTTGTGATACTGGAATTCCTGTTCCTATAAGTTCTGGTGGTTCTATTGCTATATAGTCAGGATTGAATGATGCTGCTGCTGCACTAGTTTTAACATTGTTTGTACATAGTACACTTGTTAAATCAAGTTCTCTTGTTTTTTCTACAACTGCGTCCACATCAGCTAGGGTAAGTCTTTGTTCTGAATGGTTGATTAATGTTCCTGTTACTCCTGTTTCTTTTATTGCTTCAGGTAGTGTGGAACCTGTGTGTCCTCCAGGTGTTATTGCATCCATGTGCTGGGAGTATACTGGAATATTCACTTCATTCATTATTGGATATAAATCCACTGCTTGTGGTGCTATTGCCATGTTTACTCCAGATTCTTCACTTGCTTCTTCCACATATCTTGATAATTGTAAAGCATTTTTTCCTGTAGACTCTGCGTATGTTTTATAGTTAAGTATTATTATAGGTGTTTGACTCATAAATTTTACCTACCAAATATTTTTTTATTAATATATATTTATCTTCAATATCATTATAGTAAATTTTGTTTGATTATATAATTTTTTTAACTGTGATTTACATATATATTACATAATATGATAATTACAGAAAATCAACGCAAAAATTTAGAAAAGAAAGGTTACCGTTTTGCTGGTGAACATGCTCATGCAGGTAACAAGATTTGTCATTGGACAAGAAAAAGCATAGTGGATGATGGAGTTTGTTACAAGGAACAATTTTATGGTATAAAAAGTCATCGTTGTCTACAAATGTCACCTGCCATCCCATATTGTCAACATAAATGTTTGTTTTGTTGGAGGGATACTGACATAACTAAAACTTCATGGGACAGTGACGATTATGATGATCCTAAGACAATTATAGAAGAATGTATTGAAAACCAGAAACAATTGTTATGTGGTTATTTTGGTAATGATAATGCAAATCCTGAAAAACTAGAGGAATGTGTGCAACCAAACAATGCTGCTATGAGTTTAGCCGGAGAACCATTACTTTATCCCGAGATTAATCAATTAATTCATGAATTTAAAAGACAAGACTTTACTACATTCCTCGTAAGTAATGGTGAATATCCTGATGCTATAAAAAGGTTAGAAGAAGAGGAACCCACCCAATTATATGTTTCATTAGATGCACCTAATGAGGAAACTTACAGGAAGGTATGTTTACCACAAGTTGAAAATGGTTGGGAGAAGTTAAATGAAAGTTTAGAATTACTTTCAACATTAGATACCAGAAAAGTTCTTCGTATAACCAGTGTAAAAGATTTGAATATGAACAATCCTGAAGAATATGCTAAGATAATAGAAAAATGTGACATAGATTACGTGGAAATAAAGGCTTACATGTTTGTAGGAGATTCCAGGAACAGACTTGAATGGGAAAATATGCCAAAAACTGTTGATATTCAAGAATTTGCCAATAGTGTTGCGTATCACTCAGGATTGGATGTTATCGATGAAGTGGAAAAAAGCAGAGTTTTATTGCTTGGTGACAAAAAACCCAAAAAGTATAATAATTAAAAGTACGTATTATATTTAGAGGTGAAAATATAATGGATGGAAAATCTATTTGTGCAATAGTTATAGTAATTATTGCAATAGCAATGTTTGTACCATTCGGTTCATCAGATAATGTGAACGGTACAAGTAATGTAGTAGTCACATATGGTGAAACAACATATAATAACGGAGAATACAAGAATATTGTTGACAATTATTTTAATGTTAATAATGCAAAAGAATCAGTGATAACAGCAAATGATGTTAATAAGATTTCATCAGGCATCAGTCAGAGAACATATAATTCTAATCAAATATTTTCATGTGCAATGGTAGATTTAACAAGTAACAACAACATTGACATAGACGTGGATAGTTCAAAGATTACAACCGTAACTCCTAGTATGTACAAGTCAGCATTAGATTCTGCCGGAATAACTAAGGGTCATGTGAAAATTACCAGTCCAGTAAGCGCTACAGGAGAAAGTGCATTAGCTGGTATTATGAAATCATATGAAGAAAGTACTGGTAAAATCATACCAACAGAAGTTAAAGATGCTGCAAACAATGAAATATATTCTCAGGCAAAAGTTGCAGAAAACAGTAATGCTAGTGCAGATGATATTGCAAATATGATGGATGAAGTAAAAGAGGAAGTAGCTAAAGAAAATACTACTAATGGACAGACAATCACCAATATAATTAATAATGTTGCAAGTAACAATAATATCAAAATATCTGATAATGATATCAATGTTCTTGTAAATAGTGTTCAGCAAACTCAGTCCGTTCAGGACAAAGCTTCAGACTATAAGAATCAACTTTCAAGTTATGTTGAATCAGGAGCTGCTCAATCATTATTTGACAGAATTATAGGTTTTGTTAATTCCATAATTAATGGTGGAAATTCAGCAAATAAGATTAATGCTACTAACTTCACATCCAAATAATATTTTACTAGAAGTTTTTCTTCTAGATCTTATTCTTTTTTTTAAAATTTAGAGAGTATGTAACAATTATTGTGTTTTGGGATAATTGTTATGGGCACTATATGCTAGTAATTCTTTAGCATCACTTGTGTAAGGGGTTATTACTTTACCAGTCATCCTGTTGGTTAAGCATATCTTTTTGGATGAGCAGTTGCTGCATTCATTAGTGTAAAAGATTATTCTGTCAGTGTATTTTTTTTTTAATTAATTGTTTCAAGAAAAAAATCTTTTCAATAATGTCGATGTTTTCACGTTTAAAAGCTGTAATAGTACTAAAAATAGGAGTTTGAAAACCAGCAAAATAAATAAACATGATATTTTTACGAACAATACGCTTCAACTTACGACTACTATGAATGGAACAAATAGTACCTAAGATAATGATACGTACAAACATGGCTGCTGGATAAGCTTTTTGACTATGTGTATTCACATACTGAAAATCAATCTCATTAAAATCCACACAATTC